>JBMYYN010000001.1:0-27282 GCA_049609445.1 Bacteroidia bacterium
TGCAGACCATGGATAAGCGACTATTAAAAGAATATAGACACTGGCTTTCAGCAATGATTTCAAAATCTACCAACATCAGTGGCCAAGCCGAACGTATTCGTCACGACTTTTATAAATCCAATTACGATCTGATTATTAATTCTGCGAAAAGCAGGCTCTCAGAGTCCGCCTTCTCAACTTTGTTAAAAAACTTGGAGTCTTGACTTAGCCATTAAGAACTACCTCTTTCTTTCAAAAAAGGTTTTCATCAGTAGCACACTTTCATCTTCGAGTACACCTTGCTTTACGTTAAGTTTTTTTGCTTTTGAAACAAAGTTGGTGAATCCATGCTTGGGTTCTAGGCATCCTATTACGATATTCTCAATACGAGCATTTTTGATGGCTCCATAGCACATTACACAAGGTTCTACTGTCACATACAATGTACATTCATTGAGGAATTTAGAATCTAGATAGGAACTAGCAGCCGTGATAGCCAACATCTCTGCATGAGCCGTTGGGTCTTTCAGTTTCTCTACTTGATTATATCCTTTACCGATGATTTGATTGTTGGCCACTACCACTGCTCCGATCGGAACTTCATCCTCCCCAAAAGCATTTTCAGCTTGTTTTAGGGCTTGTTTCATAAAGTACTCTGCAGATAGTTCCATTCTATATTTCTGTCTTATTTAGCTGCTCCAATAGGGCATCATACAGCATCTCCCCTACGTACGAAGCTCCTTTGAATGTGAAATGAGTATAGTCTTTTTTTGCTAAACCTTGCTCCACCCAAGCAGACATAGAGTTTTCACCTCCCATGGCTTCATACAGATCCCAAAAACAACATCCGGTTTCAAAAGCTGCATCTTTCATGGCGTTTCTAATCTTGGGAATGTTGGAGTAAGACACAAACTCTCCTTCGTCATTCATACTCATATCACTCGGGCCTATGACTATAATACAAATGTCCGGATTGGTCTCTCTGATTCTTTTCAGCTGTCTCACCAAGATGCGTTTGTAATATGAATAGCTTTCAACGACATTGGGAATCACATTCACTCCATACTGCAGTATGATTGCCTTCACATTCATCTTGTTCAGTTGCTGATTGGCGAAGACCATGTTGCACTTGTCAAAGGCAAAATACGAACTACCTCTCATACCAAAATTATCCACTGCTACCCCGGTTTGGCCGTCTAAAGCTATACCATATATTTTGGGAAATTTTCCATTAGGAAAACTCATACGAAGATTCTTTTTGGTGCTCATATTCCAAGTCCAAACACCCAAACCATTTGTAGACGCTAGTTCATAGGTCTTATCCAAATTGTCATTCTCTATTCGCGTTTCAAATCGTTCGTCATTAGTATACAGAAGTGAAACCTGAGTATGTTGCTTCGAAAGTCGATACCCCGAATAACCCATATTTAGACTTACAAAAGATGGAGTTTGTATTGTGTCGGAGTAGATTTTTTTGATCACTAAGTGTTCTTCTCCTGCAGTATCTATGGTCACCACAGTATCTAGTCCCATGTAAGACGTATGTGAGCCGAGTATGGATATGGTTGTTCCACCTATGCCATAGTTGTTGTTTTCTACTTTAGAACCTTTGACATAGACAGCGTCTTTCTTGAAATTTTCTGTCTCAGAGATAAATACATTCCTGCGTTCTACTGGTTCATTGGGTAGTATAATTCCTGCTCCTTTGCCACCAAAAGTCTTCTGAAGTTTGTTTCTAAAATAGTCAGTTACGCGGTCTCCTTCTAGTTGAGAGTCACCATAATGAAGTATACGAACCACCTTCTCCTTACTTTCTACACGCAATCCTCTAGCCAGGCTCGCAAGGGCATCAGGGTTGTTTGGAGGCACTTGTAATCGTCTGTAAGTAGGTACACTCTTAACTGGTAGAGGTTTTGGGGTCTCCACTTTTTTGACATCTACTGCCGTATCCACAAGTATAGGTTCTACGACCAATACAGAGTCTATAACAACCTCTGGCTCTACTGGCTCAATACCTTTGAGTACATCCTTGAGATCTACCTCTTTTACTACCTTATCTTCTGTTCCTAAGAGGCCGTCCAATGAGACAAACTTGAGGCTTCCTGCTTCTCCTAAATCTATTCCATCATTTGGAAAAAAAGCTACAATGACTCCTAGTAATATATTGACAATAATGAGTATTGTGAGAACTGTAGTTGGACGTATGCCCCTACTTTCTAGATATTCTTTTTCATCCAGCTTCACACCTTGAAGTTAGTCCTTTCTGATTTGACCTCTTTTCTGAGCCATGGTCATACGATTCATTCGCATATAGTACGCTTTTTTACTTGCTGGTACTTTTACGTATAGACGTTGACCTACATTTATTCTACTGCTTCTCAAATTGTTCCAAGCTTTTAGCTGAGACAATCTACAGTCGTATAAATCTGCAATTATTAAAAGTGCATCGCCACTTTTTACTCTGTATATAAGTGTCACATGGCTTGGTGCCGGTTTCTTTTTCACTGGCTTAGCTATAGGCTTGCCTGCAGAATCAGTAGGAATCGTATCCACTTTTACTTGTGTATATACACTATCTCCTAGTTCTTTAAACAAGGCTACCTTCGCAATCGGAAGGTTAACTATATACGGCTTTTTACCCAGAGGGATGATGTCCTTTTTGTATATTGGGTTTAGACTTGAGATTGTACTCTTTTTTATATCCAGTTTTTTGGAAAGAAGGTCAAAGGTTGTGTGCTTCACTGCCTCCACTTCTTCGGACGGAATAGTTGAAGTCTGAATGCTGTATCCATACTCTTCGTAGAAATTTGCGAGGTACACCGCCGCCACAAAACGTGGATATACTCGTTGGAATTCATCCTTTAGAGCATTGTTTATCGTCCAAAAATCGCCTGTAGAATCTATCGAAGTGATTCGTGCCTTGTTCCATTCCAAGTCACTACTACTGTACACTGTAAGAGCTTTTCTCCAATCCTTTGACTTTTCATAGAGCTTTTTAATTTCTTTAGAAAAAGCATCTGCAGATTTTAACACATCGCGTCTCTCATCTACGAAATTGGTAATGTTCAGTCCTTGTCTCTTCGCCACACGATAAGTCAGCATATAGTACCCTTCTCTGCCAATGGGGTGTACTGTAGAATTGTCACAGTCGGTAAGGGAGATACATGCATATCTCAACTCTGTAGGCACTCCATTCTTTTCAAAAATAGCTTTCAACTCAGTGTCATATACAGCAAAACTATTAAGTGCTTTTTGCGATTTTTCGCTAATACTGCTTATGTAGCCTGAAAGGTGTTGCTTCACCACAGCATTGTACTCTAACGGAACAGCCTTTTCTAAGCTTTTCAGTCGATTTACAATAGTGCTATCTGGCATTTGCCCAAAAGCAAATATCCCGATGAATCCACACAATAATAATAGGCTATTTCTCATAGTATTTTGATACGATATTAGTGATGTTTAATAGTTCATTCTCTTCGAAAGCTCTGCCCATAAAGTGCATTCCAATAGACAAACCATCGGCTTCTTCAGTAGGAACTGTCACAGCTGGAAGTCCTGCTAAGGGAGCTTGTACTGTAAATATATCGGCTAGATACATCTGAATTGGGTCTTTCGATTTTTCACCTCCTATTTCAAAAGCTGTTGTGGGTGTCGTAGGACATAAGAAGAAATCAAACTCTTCAAGAATTTTGTCGCTTTCTTCCTTAATGACTCTTCTTACTTTTTGAGCTTTGGAGTAGTATGCATCATACGAATCTGCACTCAAAACAAATGTTCCGGTCATGATTCTTCGTTTCACCTCTTCACCGAAACCTTCTGTCCTTGATTTTTTGAAAGTGGACTCTATATCATGAGCTTCAGTACTACGCTCACCATAGAGTATGCCACTATAACGAGACAAATTAGACGAAGCCTCCGCTGTAGTAAGTACGTAATAGCAAGGGACCATGTAGTCCAAATAAGGAAAAGATCTTTCCTCAACGGTATGTCCATCCGTTTTCAACTTCTCTATTAATTCCACATATGTATTCCGCACTTCAGGTTGTAAACCTTCGCTTTCTAGTGCTTCTTTGGAATATGCTATTCTATATTTTTTTGTTGAGTTCTCAGTATATGTAGTTACCTCATGAGACGATGAAGTAGCATCCATCTCATCCTTGCCAGACATGATTTCTAGAAGCAAAGCAGCATCTTCAGTACTGCTAGTTATTGGACCTATTTGGTCAAAACTAGATGCATATGCAAAAAGTCCATATCTAGAAATTCGTCCGTATGTAGGTTTGAAACCAATGGTGCCAGTAAATGAAGCTGGCTGCCTCACCGAACCTCCAGTATCTGACCCCAAAGCCGCCAGACACAAGTCTGCTTGTACTGCAACTGCACTTCCACCGGAGCTTCCACCGGGGACTTTTGATTCGTCCGCGGCGTTTCTCACCACACCGTATGCTGAGTTCTCATTACTTGCACCCATAGCAAACTCATCACAATTACATCTACCTATTACTATCACGTCTTCATCTAGTAAACGCTGAAGTGCCGTAGAAGTATATACCGCTTCGTAATTTTCTATGATTTTGGAAGACCCAGATACTTTGTGACCAGTATAACAAATGTTGTCCTTGATAGCCAAAAACATACCAGCTAGTCTTCCCGCAGTTCCATCTGCAATTTTTTGATCTAGTTCAGTTGCTTTTTGGACCACCTCATCCTCAAACACTTCTAGAAGGGCATTCAGATGTGCCTTCTCCTTGTTTTGATTTAAATAATGGTTTGCTAACTCAACACAAGAGGTTTTCCCTTGTTTGATATCTTCTTGTATGTGAGCTAAGGACGTATATTTTTTAGAATTCATTAACCTTACTTGTCCTCCGATTTTTCAGATTTTGGGGCTTCGTTCATTCCATCCTTTATTTGCTCAGTAACTTCATTTTTAGCTTTATTAAACTCACGAATACCTGAGCCTAAGCCTTTCATCAATTCTGGAATTTTTCTACCTCCAAAAAGAAGAAGAACAACAAGTACAATCACAGTGATTTCTGCACCGCCTAAACCGAATAATAACATTGTTGAAATCATAATTTTATTCTATACAACAAACGTACAATAAAGTTTTGAGAGTACTGCGAGCAGGCAAGTTTTAAAAGAATGATTAACTTCGTCCAAAATCAGAATAACTATGGCAATTAGACGACCTTTTAACCTTCAAAAATGGATAGATGAACACCGTCATGAACTTAAACCTCCGGTAGCTAATAGAAACCTGTACAAGGATGCAGGAGACTATATCGTGATGATAGTAGCTGGACCAAATGCTCGTAAAGACTACCACTATAACGAAACCGAAGAGTTGTTTTACCAATTAGAAGGTGATATCAATGTGCGTATACAGGAAGATGGAAAGGCTGTAGATATTCCAATAAAAGAAGGTGAAATGTTTCTACTGCCAGGCAATGTACCTCACTCACCAATGCGAGGGGAAGGCAGTGTGGGATTAGTTATAGAATGTAAGCGTACTCATGGTGAGCAAGATGGTCTTATGTGGTTTTGTGACAACTGCAACAACAAACTTCACGAGTTCAAATTTCCACTTACAGATGTAGAAAAAGACTTTCAGCCTAGGTTTAGAGAATACTATGCTTCTGAAGAACTACGCACTTGTGACAAGTGTGGCACCATGATGGAAACAGACCCTAGGTTTGTTTAGATGAACATTTTTTCAAAATGTTCTAAATGCAGTGCTGAACTGAAGAGCACTACAACTCACTATACTCGCTTAGAACATGCTATGCGAAAAGGAGAGTATGTTGAACAACGATGCACTATTTGCAATCATGACAACAAACACCTTATAGATGAGTACAAGACAAAACCATCTAAATCTTTAAGAAAAATTGCTTTGGTTGCATTAGTAGTTGGTCTAGTTATTTCTGTACTTGTTTTTCTATGGCTGCTTAAAACTAAAGAAGTAATATTAGTTGCATACGGAATGTTTGGCATACCATTTTTTGTGTATGGCTCCATAGTCAAATACGACCAAAGTCGTGTGAATAATTTCAACTCTTTGTTTGTAAAATGTTAACTCCAAAATAGACTATGAAAAAGTATGTCATGTTTACCTTGTTAGTTTTATCTACTCTATTCTCTTGCACCGATTTCGTCGAAGAAAAGGAAGAAAAATTTAGCTGAATATATCTAGAGGTGGCAACCGAGAATCAACTTGAACCGGATGATTATATGTATGGTAGAATAAAGAGTAGCATTCTAAATCGAATTCAGAATGATGAGGACGAAAGACATGTTTTTACTATAAGAGACATTCGGTACATAAGTAAATCTGACAGCATAGAAGTAGAAGAAGACAACACCCTAACGGGTACTAAGACCTACTACTCAAAACACATAAGGCACATAGAAAACATCAAAGGTGACCCGCTCCTTATACCTATGGACCACCCACTGTCTCAGAAAAGTCTAAAGTACGTTAGAGACAATAAACTTTAATTCCTCTACTTCTTTCCAGCACCCTTAAAATGCTGCTCCTTATCTCTGAAAAGAACATTGAAAGTGGTCAATGATCCGTAGATTCTTGTAATGTATTGCTGCAAGCCTACTTTGTCTTGGTCATCCAATATTTTGTGGCTATTTATGCTCTGTTCTAGTACACGAAGCCTGTCACGTACCATCACTATCTTATGAAAAAATGTCTCAAGAGGAATTTCTTTTACAGAAAGGTTTTCGTCCTTCGGTTCTAAGACCATCAAACCGCCTTTCCACTTATCAGCCAAATGTACTCGCTCTGTAGCGTCAGTATAACGAGACATCATACTGTAAAAAATATCTTCTACCTCGTCCATGGTGACCATGTTGCTCGCACCTTCAAGCACCTCTACTATTTCCAAATCCTCAGACGTTCGTTCTATCTCTTCTACCCCTCCTTCAAAAAAACTAATAGATAAAAATTCTAGACCAATTCTGCAAATTATTCCATCTCCATACTCAGCGTGTTTCACTCTGCTGCCTATCGTCAATTCCTTATTACTCATTAGGGTCAAAAATAATTAGATTATCTATCTTCGCTATCCACATTTATCTATGAAAGCCATCACTAAACTAATCGCATTTATCGAAGATCCTTTTACAAAAGAAGAAGACCGTGAAAAAGCGATATCAGAGTTGAACCTCTCTGGAACTCCAACAAGTGAAGTTGAGGAAATGGCGTACGCTCACTGGCAAAACTATTTTGCCGAAAATATGGACGATATACTCACTAAAAGATTAGTAATCATAAGCCATTTGCTTGCCGATAATGTGGTCAATCAATGTTTTCAGGATGTGTTTCAAGAGTATCAAGACAAGCGTAAACAAATGGGTATAGACGATATTCGAAAATTTTGGGCACCATAGCCAGAATATGCTCTTTAATTTAATATTGAAGCATTCATTCCTTTAATATTGTATTAGAAACATGACAGCACTTATCACAGGGGCATCAGCTGGTATCGGAAAAGAACTAGCAGTAGAATTTGCCAAGGACAAAATAGATCTCATACTCGTAGCTCGTAGAGAAGAGAATATGAGGAAACATGCAAAAGAGCTTTCTGACCTCTATGGAATAAAAGCACATGTCATTGCTCAAGATTTGTCCGACCCTCAGAGTGCAAACACTTTGTTTGAAAAAGTAAACCTACTTGGGCTGACTGTAGATTATTTGGTCAACAATGCCGGTTTTGGTGACAACGGAGAGTTCGTAGAAAGTGACCTGAAATGGCAAGAAAGTATGATTAACTTGAACGTTCTGACCTTAACCAAACTAACTCACCTCTTTGGTGCAGAAATGAAAAAGAAAAAGAGCGGAACCATACTCAATTTGGCATCTACAGCTTCGTTTCAGGCTGGTCCGATGATGAGCGTATACTTTGCTACCAAACATTATGTCCTCGCTTTCTCTGAAGCTATTGCAGAAGAGCTAAGACCTCATAACGTGTTTGTGTCAACCCTGTGTCCCGGACCCACTCAAAGCGAGTTTGGTGAAGTTGCCGGATTTGGCAAAATTGTTCCAGGAGATGGAAATCCTTTTCCTGTCGCATCGGAAGTCGCACAATTCGGATATGCCCAAATGAAAAAGAAAAAAGTAGTGGCTATACATGGGTTCATGAATAAGCTGATGGCATTTGGTGTACGGCTGGTGCCTCGGTCCATAGCCCGTAAGGTTGCTTACTCCAAGGTGAAGTGATTTTTGCAACCATATTTCACTGCATTAATTTCCTAATCTGTGTTTCTCAAGACACGATTTAAGTCTACTCTGTCAAATGAATAACTATATTTGGTAACCTTAAGGTCTTCTTACAAACCACTTTAAGGTTAAAAAAAGAATAGTATGTTAGAATCTCTTCAGGCCTTAGATGCCATTCAAATTGACTTCAATGCAAAAAGTCAGCTTTTTTTGAATTTTGCTATAGCCTTCATCATGTTTGGTGTGGCTTTAGAACTTAAAACGGAACATTTCAAAGAAATAATCAAAAACCCTAAACTCCCGTTGATAGGAGCTACATCTCAGTTTTTATTGATGCCTCTTATGACGACTTTGCTAGTGATTTTACTCAAAGACTACATCACTATGACCGTAGGGTTGGGAATGATATTAGTAGCATCTTGTCCAGGTGGAAACATTTCTAACTTCATATGTAGCCTGGCCAAAGGAAACGTAGCACTATCTGTAAGTCTAACTGCAGTATCAGATCTCGGTGCACTTATACTGACACCATTCAACTTTGCTTTCTGGGGAAATATTTTTGTCGCGGTATATACAGCATCTGGACAAAGCGACTTGGTACAACCTCTCCATATAGAACCTCTACACGTGTTTACTACGATACTACTCATACTTGGTCTTCCGCTTGTTCTTGGTCTGTTCATCAAAGAAAAATTTCCAAAATTTACATCCAAAATAGTCGTAGGAATGAAGCGTGCTTCGATTGCTATCTTTATCGCCATTCTTGCCATCATTTTTATTAAAAACTTTGACTTATTTCTCAAACATATCAAGTACATTGCTTTGATTGTTTTGATTCACAATGCTCTGGCACTTTTTATCGGTTACAATTTTGCTAAGCTATTCAAACTAGGTAAAAAGGAAAGGAAAACCATCTCCATTGAGACTGGAATCCAAAATTCTGGACTCGCCCTTGCTCTACTTTTTAATCCTAAAATATTTAACCCTGAACTTGCCATTGGAGGAATGACATTTATAGCAGCGTGGTGGGGAGCTTGGCATATCATTTCTGGGCTTTCGATGGCCGCTTACTGGTCCAAGTTTAAGTTGGGAAGCAACTCAGATTCAAAATAAATAGCTCGTTAATATCGCTCTTTGAGCACATTAAGGTGATGGCGTAAGTGACCACAAACTAAAAACCCGTACAACAGTGGTTGTACTGTTAGTCCATTGGCACTGCCTTTTTGTTTCAAGTTTTCATCTCTAAAACTGCCATATAAGCTAATACTGCTTTGCCTTACGATATCAAATTCACGTAGAATAGAGTCCATAGTTCTGCCTTCAGCATTCGAGTTTTCCGTATACGCATCATGGTCAAAACCTGGTAAGTCATTCAACTCACCTCTCGCTATACAAAGCGATCTGTACTGAAATATTCGTTCCGTATCCATGATGTGCATCAAAACTTGGTTTACGGTCCACTTTCCTTCTTCGTAGGCATAATGATCCTTGTCTTCATCTATTGTTTCCACCCACTCTATGAGTTCGTTCCATGAATTCTCCATGGCATCAAGCATATCGTCTTCGTTTACCAATTCTATGTATCTCTCGAAATATTTAGGTGCATCATCTAACCACTCTTTTGACATATTACGAAAGTAAATATTTAAGTCATCTTTGTATCTTAATAGTCGTAAAGCGATTATAGCATGAAAAGACAAATTCCGAATATCATAACACTCGCAAACTTGATTTGTGGCACACTAATAATCATATCTGCATTTCAACTCAAATTTGTTAATGTAGCATACTTCGCTGTAGCTGCACTGCTTTTTGATTTTTTAGATGGAACAGCAGCAAGACTACTCAATGTGAGTTCTGCTATTGGAAAAGAACTCGATTCAATGGCTGACATGGTGAGTTTTGGTGCCGCTCCGGCTTTGGTTCTATACTGCTATTGGACAAATGAAATGGTAGATCAACCCTTCAATTACTTTCCTCTTTTGATAGCAGCTTTCTCCGGATATAGACTTGCCAAGTTTAATATATCTGAACAATCAAACGACTATTTTAGTGGTCTTCCTACTCCTGCATTAGCTCTTGGGGCTTTTGCTTTACCACTTGCCGCTGAGCAGTTTGAAATGGCAAATATCTGGCTAACACACCCTGCCTTTGTGGTAATATTTAGTGTGTTGGGTGGCGTTTTACTCGTGAGCAATTTGAAACTCTTTTCTATTAAATTGGGGTCTAAAAACAAGGCCCTTAATGTTATAAGAATCGTAATGTTAGTTTGTGGACTGCTGCTTATTGGTTGGCTTCATTTTTTTGGAGCATTTCTCTGTCTGATATTGTATCTCGCCTTTTCTTTAAGTTCCCAAAAACATATAACTTAGCACCCATTAAAACCAGAATACCATGACTGACAAAATATTTGACCTGATAGACCAAGAGCTTGACCGACAACAAAACGGTATCGAGCTAATCGCATCTGAGAATTTTACTTCACAAAATGTAATGAAAGCACTAGGAAGTGTTTGTACAAACAAGTATGCAGAAGGACTTCCAGGCAAAAGGTACTATGGTGGTTGTGAAATAGTAGATCAAATAGAACAGCTGGCTATTGATAGAGCAAAAGAACTTTTTGGTGCTGTTTGGGTAAACGTACAACCTCATAGTGGAGCACAAGCCAATGCAGCTGTAATGCTGGGTGTGTTGAATGCTGGAGATCAGATTCTGGGTTTTGATTTATCACATGGTGGTCACTTGACACACGGGTCTACAGTAAATTTTTCAGGAAAATTATACAAACCTGCTTTTTATGGAGTAGAAGAAGAAACCGGTCGAATAGACATGGATAAGGTAGAGGCGACCGCTCTAGAAGTGAAACCAAAACTAATCATATGTGGTGCATCTTCGTACTCAAGAGATTGGGATTATGCACGTTTCAGATCTATCGCTGACAAGGTAGGAGCACTGTTGCTTGCAGATATTTCTCACCCTTCAGGTTTGATAGCATCTGGATTACTAAACAATCCACTACCACACTGTCATATCGTGACTACGACCACGCATAAAACGTTACGTGGACCACGTGGTGGTATGATTATGATGGGAGAAAACTTTGACAACCCATGGGGACTCACCACAACAAAAGGTACTATTCGTAAAATGAGTTCTATCTTAGATGGTGCTGTTTTCCCAGGTACACAAGGTGGACCACTCGAACATGTTATCGCTGCAAAAGCAGTGGCATACCAAGAGGCTCTTCAACCTTCGTACAAAGAGTACTGTAAGCAAGTGATGCTAAATGCTCAAGCACTTGCCAAAGGAATGGTGTCACGTGGATACAAAATAATCTCGGGCGGAACAGATAACCACATGATGCTGATCGACCTCAGACCAAAAGATGAAAACTTGACAGGTAAATTAGCTGAAAACACATTGGTAAAAGCAGATATCACTATCAATAAAAATGCAGTTCCGTTTGAAACAAGATCGCCGTTTGTGACATCTGGAATACGAATAGGAACACCTGCCGTTACGACCCGGGGAATGATAGAGTCAGATATGGACACCATTGCTGGATTGATAGACAGAGTGCTTACCAATACAGACAATAATGCGGTAATCGCAGAGGTAAAATCCGAGGTGAATAACTTAATGAAGAGCTTCCCTCTATACTAAGACTTCAATTCTTTACGCATTTTTTTCATCTGAAGAGGTGGATTTACTTCCATTATCTTCTAACAAACTCGTATACAAAAACGCTTTCAAGAAAATCAGCCTATATTGGCAACCCAACCACTAACTGCGAATTCTCATTAAAACAATATTCAACGACGTCAAAACATACTGGAGAAATGACCTGCTAGCGGGTTTTAGTGTATCTCTAGTCGCTCTCCCTTTATCCATAGGTGTGGCTTTAGCCATGAATCTTCCCCCCAATGCTCTTCTAGCAGGAATAATGGCTGCAATGATAGGAGGCATCATAACTTCTTTCATACGGAGTGGGAATGTTTCTATAAATGGGCCGTCACCTGCTCTTATCGGAATCGTCATAGCTGGAATGGCTTCGCTTAATTCGTGGGAGTATGTATTGGCTGCATTCGTTTGTGCGGGTGCACTACAGACCCTATTTGGTGTTTTTAAACTTGGTGGACTTGCAGACTTTATACCTTCTTCCGTTGTACAGGGAATGATGGCAGCTATAGGTGTAATCATACTTGCCGGACAGGTACATCCAGGACTCGGTGTAGAAATCGGAAAAATGAATGATTTCGATAAGCTGATGGCAATACCAAACAGTTTGGGGAGAATGAATCCCCTTATTGCAGTGATATTCTTTAATAGCCTTATCATTTTAGCACTTCATCCCTATAGTAATAACAAGTTCATAAAGTACGTTCCGGCTCCTATTTGGCTTTTATTGTTTGCTGTGCCATTGTACATATTGTTCCAATACTTGACCAATGGGGAGGCAACCATATTTGGATCAGTACATAACTTAATTCCAGAAAAGGATCTTATTAACTTTGATTTACCTGCAGATTTGATCAATGATTTTTTCGTTTATCCGAATTTTGGGAAAATTGGCTCGGTAGACTTCTGGCTAGTTGTGCTTTCTGTGTTTTTAGTATCTACTATAGAGACTCTGGGCTCTGCAAAAGCCATTGACAAAATAGACCCACTTAAGCGAAAAACAAACCTGAACAAAGATGTAGCCGCTATGGGAATAAGCACAATGCTCTCAGGTGCTGTAGGTGGACTTCCGGTGATTGCAGTGATTGCTCGTAGCTCTGTAAACATCAATCACGGTGCTAAAACAAGGTTGTCTAATCTCGTACACGGCGTACTTATTATGCTCTTTGTGTTTTTACTTTCAGATTATATCAAGATGGTGCCTAAAGCAGCCCTAATGGCTATTCTAGTATTCACAGGTTACAAACTAGCATCACCCAAGGTTTTCAAAGATGCGTCACTTAAAGGATATGAGCAGTTTCTTATACTCACAATTACTCTAGTAGCAACATTGCTCACGGACCTTAACAAAGGGATTCTAATAGGAATATTATTCACTATCGTCTTACACTTGGTTCGATCTCACCTTCCTCCGAAACTCTTCTTTAAGTATCTCGCTAAACCACATTTTAATCTAGCCAAAATAGAGGATCACTATCACTTGAAAATAAAAGGAGTCGCAAATTTTTCGAGTATTCTAAAGTTGAAAAAAAATCTGTTAGGTGTGCCAGATAATGATCAGATTGTTTTTGATTTTTCACATACAAGACTAGTCGATTTTTCACTTCTTGAATTTGTAAACAACTGGGGCAAGGACTACAGAAATGATAGAAGTGGATCTTTTGAAATATTGGGACTTGATGAGCATTTGACGACTAGCGAGCACCCTTACAGTATTCATACCCTTCCACAAGCCATAGCAAAACCTCTTTCAAAGAGACAAAAAGAACTTAAAGAATACTCTTTTGCTCATAACTGGGGCTTCAATGCTAAATTGGATTGGAATACGGACTATCTAAAACAAAACACATTCTTTCAAACAAGACCAATAGAATATGTAAAAAATAGAATCACAGGAGACTATACTGATACTGTTTCTTGGGAGCTGATAGACATCACTTTTGACGAAGGAGCATTGATGGCGGCCGAAGTGCACAACACATCTATGCTTCGAATTAGCTTTGATAAGGATATCCCTGACTTTGAATTGGAAAGAGAGAGACTTTTCAATCGGTTACTAGATTTTGCGGTAAAAGAAGACGTGGAATTTGAAGAAGATGAATCGTTTGATAGAAGTTTTGCTATAAAAGGAAAAGATAAAAAAGCCATCACTCAATTCTTCTCTCCAAGTTTACGAAAATTCATCACCAAGAATGACAAATACCATATCGAAAGCAATGACAATTTTGTTCTTGTATTCCGATATTTTAGGCTGATGAGTACCAGCGAAATTGAAGAGTTAATTCAGTTTGGGGATAATCTCCGATGCGAGTTTCAGAACTGCAATGCAACTCCTGCATCTAAACCATAAGAACTAACAAGTGAAGGAACAAAAAGACTGTGAAGGTTTCTAGTTCCTAAGCAGATATTGAGCTTCTCGTTTACAACAAGTTCTGCTCTTTCCTTCCATACTACTCCAGTAAAATCTCCATAACCCAATGATGACTGAAGACCAAGTTTGTCTGAAAATAAGTGCTTCCAACCTACGGATGCAAAAGTTCCATATAAGCCTAAATCTATGGTGCTGATGCTTACATCAACTTGATTTTTTGCATTAACATATCTATTCCAATTTATCGTAAGTCTTGAAGGTAAGCTTACAAATTTCTTTCTGCTTCTTCCATTATCGATGATACTATTATAGGTAGAGTCGATGTTGTCATCCAGTGCAAACGTATCTTCAATGAAATTATAACTTATCCCTTCAAACTTGATGTTAGAGTCAAGATATACATAGTTCTTGTCAAAAAGATAGTTAAAGTTCAGGTCCAACACTGAGACGGAAAATGTGTTAAGACAATCTAGGTGATAATCAAAATATAGGTTTACGTCTATTCCCATACCAGCTGCTCCAGTATGAGTTTCAGAGACACTAAGACTATTAATACCTAGCTCTAATTCTCCACCGTCAAATGATGTAAATGCAGAGAGGTTGCTTCCAGTAACCTCTCTCAGAGAGGAAACAAGGCTCAGGCCATATTCTCCCTTAATATTCCATTTTCTGCTCATTAGATGCCTCACAGAGGTTCCTAGTGTGTATGAGCTAGATTGTATATATCGGAGTTGATTGGTCTCTACTTTTTTTCCTGCAAATGGGGCGTTCCCAAAAAAAAGCAGCTCTGAAAAATCTTTGTTTGCATTGAAACCAGTCATTATGTTTTGTTTAGCATAAATCCCGAGAGCATTTGAGTACTTATACTCAGCCTTTGATCTTGTCTGACCAAAGAAACGAGTGTTTTTGTTGCTCTTGTCCAAAAAACGTTGTTTCGAATCTCCGGAAAAACTTGTACGAAAAAGTACGTCCGAAAACATTTGAGTGTTCAGGACATTTGAGCCCAATAAAGACTCCGATTCAACTTTCACAGAATTGGGATTCCATTGCATGTCAAACGAATTGTCAAGAAATAAAAACTCAGATATACTTGTAGATTGACCAAGTGCAATAAGCCCACAATGGGCGAGCAGTGCCAATAGACTAAATCTTGTTTTCATAAATAATGTCAGCTATTACTTTCACGTCAATAGAATAATCAGAATACATCTTATACCTTCTCGCGTCTTTAGTATCCAAAATTACATTGATCTTCATCACTTTAGTGTTTTTTAGTAGCACCATTTGCTCTCTATTCAGTTCTAAAACTAGCTCTGACTCCATACCTCCAACAGTTTTGCCGCTAATCTCATCTACTTCCGCCGCAAACATTGTTTTACTGTCGTCTATAAACCCTTTTGAAACCTCGTCACCTTCTCCGTCTAGAAAAGAAATATTAACCACCCCTCCTATCGGAAAATCATTGTCTATTTTTATTTTAAGTCTTGCCTCTTGGATGTTCTCCAAGTTCTCATTCTCAAAAATGAAAATACTGTCTGTAGAACTAATTGTAAAAGACTCTAAACCTACCGTTAGAGGAATGCTTAAACTAAGGTCTGCTCGTAACTGACTCGTATCAAAAGCAAAATCTCCTTGATTTAGAGTTCCGTATGGTCTTAGTACTGCAGATACACTAGGAACTATTTGGTCCGGCAGATTCTCAAGAAATGGCTTTAAGTTAGAGTTTAGCTTATTCAGGCTTACACTCTTGGTAGTAGGTATAAACTCAATTCCATTTATCGCCTTTTCTAAGAAAATAGGTTCCTCTATTTTGTCAAACCAAAGGCTTACCGTTTCTGGCTTTCTATTGTTTACCGCTTCTATGCTTTCTATTTCTACATTGGTTTCTATACCAAATGAATTGTAAAAATTAATGTCTAGAGTAGCATCTTCAAGAGAAAGTGACCCTTCCAAGTTATTAAACACATCTATTTCGAGAGTGTCTTTAACATCAAATTGGTGGTATCCTGGATCTCCAATAACTAGTTCTGGCTGCAGGTCTACTAGACCAAATTCAATTTTGATTTTATCCTGCAGAGATAATGTTCTTTCTATTCCCGAATACTCTATTCTGGCTATCAGTTTACTAAAAATATGATTGTATGTAGGCTGTTCATGTGGGCTTTTTCCAAACATATTTAGTTCATATCCATCTATAGGAAACTTCTCTTCCACAAAGACCGCTTCTCCGGGTTTGGCAGCAGGAATCGTCCATACTTTTTTTATTCCTTTGTTTCCTGCATAGTCTTCACTATTAGGAATCAAATATTCCAATACTATAGCTTCTTCTATACTAGACTCAACCTTCATAAGGATGTTTCCTTTTTTGATATGTACTTCTGTTAGCTTCGGGCCACCAAAATCATATTTATTCTCATCCTCATTCTCCACCAAGTTCTGAGATGGAAATACCGCTGTAGCTACTTCTGGTTTTAATCCTCGTACTCCAAACTCTATTCTTAGTCCCTTCGTTACATCTATTTGAACGTCACCATTACTTTCTTTTGTCTTTATTCTTTTGACCAAAAGTACAAGAACACCGTCAACGGTTTTACCTGCAAGAGAAAAAGACTTTTCTGCATATGAAAACGGCAATAGATTCTCGAAAGAACCAGAGACTACAACACTTTTATCTTTATCATTCAGAAGCTCAAACTCTAGAAGTTCGGCCTCTACTGGTAGATCATTATGAATCTTTATGTCAATAAACCCCTCTATAAACTTTGCTTGCGTGAAGAACTGCTCCGTTACGTCTATTACTGTTCCTTCATTGGCCACTACATCTTGGGCATCAAGAGTGGTGTTTTTACCATGAAGCAATACACTTGCAGGATAGATTTCTGCTAAAGTAAGAGTGTCTGTAAAGGCTCTGTCTTCCAGTACCAAGCTAGACAGAGACACCTCCATCGTTTCTACTTTGTCTGGTATTATCAATACATCTTCTAAGTCTGTGATACCAAACTTTTGGTCAAATACAATATTCAATGAACTATCTGCATTGAACGATGAAAGAGAATCTGGAATCAAATCTCCTAAAGTCAACTCTGTTTCAAAAACCGGAGCAAGCCAATGACTTTCTGAAGAGAACTTTTCTTTTCTGCAACTTGATAGGACCACTATCAACACGCAAAAGGGTAAGAATGCTTTTCGCATTATACAAAGTAAGTCGTGCAGACTCAGTTTTTGTTATGTTTGTTTTGAAAATTGCACTAAAATGTCATCACATCACTATGTCAAAGAGGGCCAGGAACCAGCCTTGGTTATCGCTAATGGTGCGGCTTGTTCGTACGATATATTAACTTCACTGATGGAATGGTGCCCTTATATAGTGGTACTAGACGGTGCTTACAAGCGGGTTTCAGCTCTCCAGATAAAACCTGATGTAGTCATAGGAGACTTCGACAGCTTACCAAGTATTCCAGATGTACGAAACACAAAGTTTATCAAAATAGAGGATCAGGAAAACACAGATTTAGAAAAAGCCTTAGACCATCTTCTAGAAAAAGGATATGACCATATCAATGTAGTCTGGGCTACAGGAAACCGACTGGATCATACGGTCAACAATGTGGCTACTCTAGCCAAGTATGTAGATACTAGAATAGTCTTATACGACGACCACTCGCGAGTTTTTGTTCTTCCTAATACCTTTTCTAAGTTTTATGAGAAAAACACAGCTCTATCGCTTATTCCTGTGCATACAGCTGAAGGAATTAAGACGAAAAACCTCAACTATGAATTGAAAGGAGAAACTTTAGCGTTCGGATCAAGAAGCGGAACTAGCAATAGTGCCGCATCAAGCGGAATCGTGAAAATAAGCTATGAAAAAGGAGTGCTTCTGTTAGTAGAAAGCACCGATTAACAACTATCTACTATAGTTTGGAGCTTCTTTGGTGATGGTCACATCGTGTGGATGACTCTCTCTGATCCCAGACCCCGTAATGTGCGTAAACTGAGCTGTTTTCAATTCTTCGATAGAACTAGAACCCGTGTATCCCATACCAGCTCTTAATCCACCGATGTACTGATATACTACTTCAGCAAGTCTACCCTTATACGCTACAGAACCCACGATTCCTTCAGGTACAAGTTTTCCTATTTCTGCTTCAGCGTCTTGGAAGTATCTGTCTGTTGAGCCTTTTTTCATTGCTTCTATACTACCCATTCCTCTATATGACTTTACTTTTCGTCCTTCGTAGAATGAAACGTCCCCTGGGGCCTCTTCTGTACCTGCGAAAAGGCTTCCTGCCATAATCGTATCTGCTCCAGCCACCATTGCTTTCACTAGGTCACCGCTGTATCTAATACCACCATCTGCTATCACTGGTACTCCTGTACCTTTCAATGCTTCGGCACATTCTACCACAGCACTTAGCTGTGGTACACCTATACCTGCAATGATTCTTGTAGTACAAATAGAACCTGGCCCTACTCCCACTTTCACCGCATCAGCACCGTTATCAGCTAAGTACTTAGCCGCATCTCCAGTCGCTACGTTTCCTACGATAACCTGAAGGTCAGGGAATTTAGCTTTCACCTTCTTGAGCTCGTCCACTACACCTTTAGAGTGTCCGTGTGCAGTATCTATAGCGATCACATCTACATCTTGCTCTACTAAAGCTGTTACTCTCTCCAAAGTGTCTGCGGTTACTCCTACAGCCGCACCGACCATAAGTCTTCCGAAACTGTCTTTGCAAGCTTGTGGATGATTTTTTACTTTTTGTATGTCTTTGAATGTGATAAGACCTAACAACTTATTGTTGTCATCTACTACTGGCAGTTTCTCAATCTTGTGCTCTTGAAGTATTTGCTCTGCCTCTTTCAAATCAGTTCCTTTTTCAGCAGTCACAAGTCCATTGGAAGTCATGACTTCACCAATCTTTGTGTTCAAGTCACGTTGAAAGCGTAAGTCTCTGTTTGTAATAATACCTATAAGTGTGTTGCTGTCATCTGTAATAGGAATTCCTCCTATTCGATTTTCCTTCATCACATTGAGGGCATTCCCCAAGGTATTGTCTTTACCTAAAGTGATCGGGTCTTTGATCATTCCGCTTTCAGATCGTTTCACTTTTTTCACTTGCATAGCCTGTTGCTCTATGGTCATATTCTTGTGAACGATACCTATACCTCCTTCACGGGCTATAGCTATAGCAAGTCTTGCCTCTGTAACGGTATCCATAGCCGCACTAATGATAGGTATGTTGATGTTTAACTTCTTCGTAAGTCTAGTTTTGGTACTCGTGTCACGAGGAAGAACTTCAGAATATCTTGGCAAAACGAGAACATCGTCAAACGTCAGACCTTGGTATGCTACTTTAGAAATTTTGGATTGAGACATTGGCAAATAATAGATTTGTTATTTGCCGCACAAAGGTACGGTTAATCTTGACTTTGCAACTAATTTATTCGAAATAGTAATGTCCGTATCTATTTTTTACACAATCGTGTCGTTTCAAATCCTCGTTTATCGATGTTATAAAATTATACGATGCTATTCTTCGTTACATTTGCGATTCGTTTCTATGAGAAGGTTTTCATTATACATAGTCCTACTGATATCTGTACTAAGCTACGCTCAAAATACAGAAGAAAAACTTGCTGCTCAGTTTTACGAGAATGGGGAGTTTCAGAAAGCCGAATCCCTGTACAAAAAACTGTATAAAGAGAAAAGCAACTCAATATATCTATACGAAAACTATCTCAAGACTCTACTTGCTCTCGAAAAACAAAAGGAGGCAGAAAAGCTGGTTGAAAAACAAATTAAAAAGTATCCGACACGACTCAATTCCTTGGTTGACTTAGGGTACGTCTATCTACAGTTTGATGAAAAGGAAAAGGCAAACAAATACTTTGACAAAATCACTAAATCCAAACTTGGTGACAGAAACTATGTCATTGTTATCGCTCAGGCTTTTCAACGAAGACAAATGCTTGATAGGGCAATCACGCTCTATGAACAAGCTGCTTCAAAACAAGGTGTCATTGCATTCTACCCTCAGCTCTTAACGGCCTATCGTATCACTGGAAACACAAAAGAGCTTACAGATTTCGGTTTGGAAGTACTCTTAAAAGATCCTAATACGTTTAAATATGTCACAAGAAACCTAGATAAGGTCTATGAAGATGAGAATGCATCAGCATATCTTCAAGAGCAAACTCTGCTTTATGCTCAAAAAAACACAGATGTGCAGACGTTTGACGAACTTCTGCTTGAAGTATTTCTGCAGCAAAAGAAGTACGGATCTGCCCTGAGACAAGTGATAGCTCTGGACAAACGGAATGAAAACGACGGAGAAAGAGTTATGAATTTGGCACAAGTATGCGTCAAAAACAAGGAATACAAAGTTGCCATCAAAGGATATGAATACATAATCGGATTGGGAGACAAATCTCCTAGACCTCTTGCAGCAGAGCAGGGACTTATCAATTCCCTATACCTGAAAACAACAAATGGCGTACAATCAAACCCAGAAGAAGTAAAAAACCTTATAGCCAAAATACAGTCTTTTGTAGACTCTAACGGAGTAGATTATAGAACCGCAAGTAGCTTATATCGTCTTGCCGAACTTCAAATTTTTTATAACAACAATGTCGGTGCCGGTGTAAATATATTGGAGGATATTATCAAAACTCCACGACTTAGAGGTTCGTTCATGGCTGATAGCAAACTGTTGTTGGGTGATGCCTACCTGATGCAAAACAACATTTGGGATGCTAAGCTGATGTATGGTCAGGTTGATAAGCAGTTCAAGGAAGACGCCAAAGGTCAAGAGGCTAAGTTCAAAAACGCTAAGTTGAGTTATTATACTGGAGATTTCGAATGGGCAAAAAGCCAGCTTGACATCTTAAAGACTGCGACTACTCAATTGATAAGCAATAATGCTATCGAGCTTTCGCTTCTCATTCAGGACAATACAGGGTTAGACTCTACAGAAGATGCAATGATAGAATATGCCAATGCGGAGTTTCTTCTCTACCAAAACAAAATAGATGAATCTTCTGCTATACTAAACATGCTTCCATTTAAGTACCCAGACCACACGTTAAATGATGAAATATTCTACCTAAAAGCAAAGGTGCAAGAGAAGCTTGGGAACTATGAGGCTGCCAACAAACTATACACGACTGTTTTTGAGAAGTTTGGTGATGATATACTAGCGGACAATGCTCTTTATCGCTCTGCCAACATCACTTTACATATCCTCAATGACGAAGAAAAAGCACAAGAATTATTTGAAAAATTGCTGCTCGAATACAACTCTAGTTTATATGCTGTAGATGCTCGAAAGATGTACTATGGTCTCAAAGAAGGGAAAAGTAAAAAAGAACTTTTTCTTGACTTGCAGTTTTAGTCTAGGTAGTACCTGTACGCTAGCTCTGCTCGATAAAACATTCCATTTCCAAAGTCCTTGTTAAGCGGAGCTCTGTCATCTCCAAATCGAAACAAACTTAAACCAAAGTCTATCTTGTCACTGTTTTCGTATACTCTAAAAGATCTGCCCAAAGACATTCCTGCTACACCTCTCACAATTACTCCTTTGATGGGTTCATACCCGACATGAGCAGCAACTTCATTAGACAAATGGTGCATATAGAATGGAGTGGTAACTAAAGCATTGGTGACCCTTGGTTTGTTGAGGTTGTATGATCTTACTGTTGCTCTCCAATTTACTCCTGCTGTTATTTTAGGTGTAACACTATAGTTTATCTTGGCATACGAAGGAACTATTACGTCCATTTCTAATTTGTTTTTCTGATAGTAAAACCCAAATAATGGTACAAGGAATGGTCCAAATTTATCTGCATTCATGTATGCTCCAAACTTATAAATCATGTTCTCACTCTTTTTCTTTTTTGCGAGTGCAAGGGCTCCTATTTGAAAATCTTCGTCGGTTATACCTCCGTCAAAATCTGAAGCTAGTTTAGGCAGTAAAAGGTAGGTTCCGCTCCAGTTGTCTGAATGCTTGATATTCATTCCGATCTTTAGCAAATAAGAAGAAACTGGCTCATTACTTCCTCCGTCAAAAAACGAAGTGTTTACTCTCCCATATGCAAATCCAGTAAGTATAGCATTGCCGTTTTTTAATTGAATAGGTGCTGTTAGGTCCACACTCATTTTTTCTAACTGAGTGCTGTTCATAGAGCTGTCAAATTGATTTTGAGGTGTTGACGTGTATTCTGTTTTGACTAAATCGACATAGTCTTGAGCAAATCCTATCAAACATGAAAAGACAAAAACAAAGCCAATTATTATTCTCATACCATACAATAGTAGCAAATATTTGATAGACTATCTTTGTTTACGAATATGTTTCACATCGTCTTACTAGAACCTCGTATGCCCGGCAATGTTGGCACCATTGGCCGACTTGCTGTCGCAACCAACTGTACTCTACACCTGATTAGGCCATATGGTTTTAAAGCGATAGATGAAGAAAAAGTGAAACGTGCAGGTATGGATTATTGGGCAAAGCTTAACTATGTAGAGTATGACGACTTAGACGATTTTTGGACTCACCACCCTCCGACCGACCGACACTTCTTCACTTCGAAAAAATCTAAAGACTCTTACTTTGATAAGTCATATAAGCCTGGAGATTATTTCTATTTTGGTCGAGAAGACGTTGGGTTGCCGTCTGAGCTGACAGACCGTTTTTCTAAAAATTGTGTTTCTATTCCAATGTCTCCCGAAACTCGTTCTCTTAATGTGGCTAACGCTGCTTCCATAGTGGCCTACGAGGCTTGGAGACAAAACATATAAACAATCTTGCTTTTCGGCTATCTTTTTGATTAGATTATAATCTGATAAAAAGATAAATAATTTGCCAAAGCAAATTGTACATATGGACCTTGACACTTTTTATGTGTCTGTAGAGCGGCTTATAGATAGCCGTCTCGTAGGCAAGCCTGTGATGCTTGGTGGTGTGGGAGATCGTGGTGTGGTGGCTAGCTGTAGCTACGAAGCTCGGACATTTGGAGTGCACAGCGGAATGAGTATGAAAATGGCTCGACAGCTTTGCCCTCAAGGTATTGTGATAAAGGGAAATGCCGGCACATACTCTAAGTATTCTAAAACCGTAACCGAAATCATCCGAGAGCAGGTGCCTGTGCTTGAAAAAAGCAGCATAGATGAGTTCTACATGGACCTTACGGGAATGGATAAATTCTTTGGGTGCTATAAATTGGCAAGCGAAATCCGTCAAAAAATCACCAAAGAGACAGGCCTTCCTATCTCGTTTGGGATGTCTGTCAACAAAACGGTATCCAAGGTAGCTACAGGAGAAGCTAAACCTGACAATCAGATGAAGATAGATTTCGGAGAAGAAAAGCCTTTTCTGGCTCCACTATCTGTTAAAAAAATACCCATGATAGGAAAAAAAACAGCCTTTATGCTGAATCGTATGGGTGTACAAAAGATACATACGCTGCAAGAGATGCCCCTAGAGTTACTCGAAAAAGCTTTCGGAAAAAATGGTAAAATGATGTGGCAAAAAGCCAATGGTATAGACTACAGCCCACTCATCCCCTATCACGAAAAAAAAAGCATAAGCACTGAGCGTACTTTTATGAAAGACACTATAGATATCCGCAAGCTTAAAGACATGATGGTCGCCATGGTAGAGCAACTCGCTTATGAGCTTCGTCACGGACACAAGGTTTGTTCCAATGTAAGCATCAAGCTGAGGTATTCAGATTTTCAAACGGTGAGTAAGCAAAAAAAGATACCTTATACTGCCGCAGATCATACGCTTATAGCTCACGCCAAAGACCTGTTTGATTCGCTATACAGTAGGCGTGTTCGTATACGGCTCATCGGTGTACGACTGGGGGATTTGGCCGGAGGTGGGCACCAGATAGACTTGTTCCAGGATGATGATCGAATCATCAACTTATATCAAGCTATGGACAAAATGAAAGATAGGTATGGTGCTAATGCCGTGAGACGTAGTGTTGCCTCCGAAGTAAAAGGTCTCGGTCGTGGCAATCCTTTCAATGGAGAACCCAATGTGGTACCTGCACATAGAAATGCGTGAGGGTGCTCCGAAAGAAAAAAAATTAAAGCTTGGTTCTTTCTTCTTCTATTCTCTCTACCAGTTTGTCTTTATTTTTCTGAAAAAGTGCCATGTCCTCAGAAGATGAAAAAGCAAACGAGCTTAAAATTTTGCGAACATTGTATCTGTGGTTTTGAAAGATGTCACTAGACCTTGTTTTTGTCTTTAGACTTATGGTTCCATCTGGAAGAATCCTTGCATCAAACTCCTCTGGCATTGTGTTAAACAAAGCCAACCCAAACCCTGTAACTTTTAAAGAGATATTTCCCAAACAATCTACACTTCCTTGCATTCTTTTTGGGTAGATTATGTTGAACAAGATTGGACACAAAACACTGAACAAAGAAGTCCTAAATGTAAAATCTCCTGTACAATACATGTGGCCATTTGAGTTAATATGGCCGTCAAAAACATTTACTGCGTTAAAGATTATCCCCACAGACTCTTTATACTTTTTAAAAACAAGATTATCTGCATACTTCTTACACTGTTCCTCTGCCATTGCACCGTATACATCATCCGTTTGTCCTAGCTTCTGCGATATCAAACGATATGTTCTGCAACGTTGCTTAGCTACCTCGATTTTTATGTCTTTAAGGGATAAAGGTGTTACTTTATTCCTAGTAGCTTTTACAAGCCTTTTCTCAAGCTTTACGAGTTTTTTATTCTCTTGCCGTATTTGTTTATTGAGTTTTTTCGTAGTCACTGTCTAACAAATCTATACAAACAAAATCATAACTAGAATCGTCCGCATAGTAATTCCAATGGAGAGGTCTTATGAAACGATAAGTACAATTCCGAACCTCCTTGAATCCAACGAGACAACTCCTCATAAGAAATGCGTAAGCTGCTACATCCCTACCTTAAACCTCTCCAGAATTTCTGCATCTACTACGGTGTTGCCAAACGACTTAGATATGTCTTCCATACTTGGCACCTCTACAGGCTGGTTCAATGAGTAATCCTCTTCTGGAATATATGAAGTAACTATAAGTTCGTTACGTTCTTCAACAACCGGAACTTCCTTCACAATGGTTTTTGTAATGTATTCTATAACCGGCACCTCTCTATAGATCGTATCTCGAATAACTTCAAACACTGGAACTTCCTTTTCTACTACTACAGGAGTTTTGTCCCCTCTATTTTGTAATAAAAACATAGTCATGAAAACTAAAAAGCACGCAGCAACAGCCTGATAAGCTGGGATGCGAATGGCTAAAAATCCAACTGGTTTTTTGGAGTCTGATTGTGCCTTTTGTAGTGTTGCAAGAGATCCTTTGTTAGGCTCTAGATCCTGGGATTCATCATGTAAAAACCCAGCAAACACCTTGATAGTTTGGTGCAGCTCGTCATATTGTTCTATGCTCATTTCCGCTAAAACAATGGCTTGTTTATCGCTATCCAATTGGTGATAAGCAAACTGTTCTGCCCACTCGTTTATGGTTTCTATGTTGTCTTTCATGCTGTTTCTTTGGGGTTAAATTGTCGTAGGCTTTTTGCCAGATGTTTGGTTGCTGTGTGTAGTCTAGATTTAACTGTGCCCTCAGGTATGTTCGTTATAATTGATATCTCCTTTATGCTCATGTACTGTTGATGTTTGAGAACAAACACTTCGCGGTGTTCTATACTCAACTTATTCAGAGCGGTGTTCAATGAGTTGTCAAACGCTTTTCTGTCAGCGAGGTTGGGTTGATGACTATTTCCCAAAAACTGTGTGTGACTTTCTTTTACCTCCTCTGTTTCGGTCATTCTGTACGATTTCCTACTTGCATTAGCCGCTACTTGGTATATCCATGGCTTGAAACTTCTCGTCACGTCAAATGCATTTGGTTTTTCTATTATTTTTAAAAACACATCGTGCAGCACATCTTGAGCCAATGCCTCTGCTCCATTCACCATTCGGTAGATGAAAGCCAGTAGTTTTTTGCTGTATCTAGCATAGATTTCATCAAAGGCAGAATTGGACCCGTTTTGCAAAAGACCCATTAATGCTTCATCTGTATGTTTATCAAAATTGGTCACTAGCTAAAGAAGCTCCAATATACCTTTAGAATTTCCAGAGTTTTCTGCTACCCGAAGGATTAGTTTTTTAGTCTCCTCCATTTTGGGGTCCTCACTCTCTTTGTAATGGTGGTATAACGTTACCAGTGATATGATATAGTTTGCACTATTGTCATCTATTATTCCTTGGCTTATGTCATTGCTAAAATCAACTTTCAGATAGTCCAACAGGTAGTATTTTTCGAAGTTCTTTTTAATTACCGCTATGTTGTCAAACTTGTGCTTGCAACACTTATAAGCTAGCCCTACGTTGTAAACTTCATCTTTGAACGACTCATATACTCTTTGAGATGCACCTATTCCTATATAAACTGGCCTGTCTGTGTTTTCTTTTATATGCTTTATCACCATCGTTTGAATGGCTTCATAGCTCTCTTTCTTTTCCCAATCTATCTCAACATAGGGAATGCCTAGTTCTTTGAAGTACTTTTTTCTGTAATCACTCAAGCGTATCAGCCCTAAATTTACTACGGATACGTCAGGTTTTATCCCTTTTGCTCGTTGCAGTATCCAGGCCGGGTAGGTGTCATTATCTCCTACAGTCAGCAATATGGCGTTGTCCTCTACGCTCTGTAGCATATTGTAATTCCATGCGTATATGCCCGGTGATATGTCATTGGATGCAAGCCACTTTTTGGCTATCATCTCAGAGTTTTCTTTGTTCCTTCTCAGTTCATAATAATTGGTTAAATCATCATAAAGTTCTACTCGGTCAGGTCCCAACTCTTGGGCTTTCTTTAAATGGAAATCAGACTTTTCTACATCTCTCAAGCCAAGATTCCATACAGCTATATAATGGTACTCGAAGGTGTTTGGTATATGTTTCTTCACAAGATTATTAGCTATACTGTCTAGATCATGCTGTTTTA
>JBMYYN010000002.1:0-22240 GCA_049609445.1 Bacteroidia bacterium
TTAGATATTTGAAAGTTTTGATTTTGTGCATCGTGTATAGTTCTGAACGAAATAATTTAAAAATTAGTATTTACGAGAGTCTCTTAAGGGCATCCAAATACCGCTGAGGAGTCTCACCGTTTGCGGCCATTTGATAGTCAAAATATGAGCAGGGTAGTGAAAGTTCTTTTTCTGAATCATCGGGCTCAGCTGGGTGCTCTATTTGCATCCACCATCTGGATGTCTTTTTACTTTTAAGAAATAGAATGGGTACTTGGTCATCACTAAAGTCACATCTATACTTTACAAACTGGTCATGTTTTCCAGGTACATCTCCAGCCCTGTGAGCATATCCATCTAGGTAGTACCATAGCATCTGAGCTAGAAGTGCTGCTGTCACACCTCTATGGTCCAATTCAGGTTCATAACCAAATATTCCGAATGCTTGTGCAGCTTCACTCATACCTGCATAACGAGTGATTTGACAAGTTTCTTCACTTGAAAGCCCATTGGGTTGAATCGTTTTTTTGCCTGGTGCATCATAATGCTTAATGGCATTAATATCAAATAAAACCAGTGCTGAGTCTCTAACATAAAGCTCTGTATCTTCTAGTTGAGTTTTAACAAGACCGAGTCGCATATGTCCGAACCTCATATTCTCAAAGGTTTCTAGAGATTTTGGAGTTAGGAAGTGAGCCTGAAATCCAATTGCATTCAAATTTTTCAAATAGTTGGGAGAACTAGTGCACATTCGATTCAATAGCTGATAGTCCTTCACTGGAAAATTATGTGCAATTAGAGTTGCTTCTATACTTTGCTTTACATTCTGAAATGCATTGTATAGAGTATCACCCTGTTCTACGTTTCCTCCTAAGTAAAGTACTAATACTCCTCTTTGAAGAAGCGATGTGCAGATGTCAGTTAGAGCTGCTCGAGTATCTTCTTCTGATTTTCCCTCTCTAAGATTGCCTAAGTCAGCAACTTTGTATTGATTTAAGAGAGGGTTTGTAAGTTGATAGAAGCTTTCTCTTATGGCGTTAGATGATTGTGTACCTTCACTATTTTCAAACCCCAAAAGTGCCACTTGTACTTTATCTAAATCAGGAAATGTTTCGCTGTTTTTCAGAATGACTGCACCTATTTGAGCAGAGGTGTAATTATCTTCCAACTTGATTTTAGTAAAGTATTGTTCCAACATTAAAATATATTCGTAGCACACAAAAATAAGCTAAGCCAAACGTGATTTTTGCCATTACAGGAGCCAATGGATTTCTAGGTGTACATATTATACATCACTTATTGTCGGAAGGGCATGAGGTGAAAGGGATTGTTAGGCCAGGTGCTTCCATGTCCGAGTTTGAAAATGTAAAGGTTTTTTATGATTTAGAAGAGGAAGCATACGGACGATTGGAATGGTGTAGCTGTACTTTATACGACATGGTAGGCTTGGAGTATATTTTTACCAGAGTTGATTATGTAATGCATCTGGCAGGTGTAATATCATATCTCCAGAGGGATTTTGATTATATGCTTGAAGTAAATCAGCAGTATACCGCTAATGTGGTTAATGCTTGTCTATCTTCCGATGTTCAGAAGTTACTTTATTGCAGCAGTATAGCGGCTGTAACAAAAACTACAAATGGAGATATAATAACTGAAGATATTGAATGGAACAATGAAGTAGATCATAGCAACTATGGATATACTAAGCACCTCGGAGAGTTTGAGATATGGAGAGGGCGTGAAGAAGGTTTGAAAACAGTCGCTATAAATCCAGGAATAATTCTTGGATATGGAGATTGGAATAAAGGATCAAATAAGTTATTCAAAAATGCAGCAAAGCAGTTTCCTTTTTATAGCAGGGGAATTACCGGCTGGGTAGGAGTAACGGATGTAGCTCGAATTGCATTTAAGCTGTGTATGGATAATGCGATTGAAGGGAGGTTTATATTGGTTTCAGAAAACAAGAGTTTTCAAGAAGTTTCTAGGTTGATGGCTACAGCTTTTGAGGTCAAAGAACCTTGGGTCGAGGTCAAAGGAGTTCTATATAACTTGGTTTACGGATTTGTCTCTCTAAAAGAAGCATTAGGTCTACGAGGCATGTTGAGCAAGGAGACCGTGCGAGCAAGTGTATCTGTTAATAGATTTGACAACAGTAAAGTTAGCTCGAAACTAGAATATTCCTTTGAAAACATTGAAGAAGTTGTAAATCGTGCGGTAATGGGGTATAAAAAAAGCCCCTTGTAAAACAAGGAGCTTTTTTATGGTCTTTAATGATAGATAATGATAGGACTACTCTGCAGCAGCTTCTCCTTCAGCACCTTCTTCACCCTCTTCTGCTTCTCCTTCTTCACCAGCGGCACTTTTAGCTGCTCTAGTAACGATACAAGATACAATTGAGTTGTTTTCTGAATCCAATAAGTCAAGGTTATCTAAGCTGATATCACCAACTTTAACACTTTTACCTATTTCCAAGGTATTAATATCTACTTCAATAAATTCTGGAAGATTTGCAATCAATCCTGAAACTAAAAGTTTCTTGATTTTTAACTGAAGCTTACCACCAGCAATAACACCTGGAGAGTTTCCGACGATTTTAACTGGCACGTGAATAGAGATTGGGCTCTTATCATCTACTTCATAGAAGTCTGCGTGAATGATATCTTCAGATACAGGGTGGAATTGGATTTCTTGAACTTTAGCAAGTTTAGTCATATCTCCTACAGATACTTTTACTAAGTAAGTGTTTGGTGTGAATACTAAATGCTTGAAATCCGCTTGGTATACAGTGAAGTGATGATTCTCACCTCTTCCGTATATTACACAAGGAACTTTTCCTTCGTTTCTTACTTTTTTGGTGGCAGACTTTCCTAGTCCGTTTCTTTCTTCACCTTTAAGTGCGATTACTTTCATTTTCTAAATATTAAATCGTTTTATATTAATTCTGCTTGATAAGAGTCTGAAATGTTGAAAAGAGAACTGATAGAACCAAATTCACTTACATTTCTAATAGCGTTGGAGAATAGTCTATCAACGCTTAACACTTTTATTTTTTTATAGTTACCTGGTTTTATTGGAATTGTATCGCAAAGAATGATTTCCTCTAAAACAGAATTCTCTAAGTTTTCGTATGCTTTACCGCTTAGAACAGGGTGTGTACAAACTGCTCTAACACTATTAGCACCTTTTTCTTTGAGAAGTGCAGCTGCCTTGCAAAGCGTGTTTGCAGTGTCACAGATGTCATCTATAAGTACTACATCTTTTCCAGTCACATCACCTATCACGGTCATAGATGCGATCTCATTAGCTCTCTTACGAGCCTTGTCACAAATGACCATTTCCGTGCCTAGGTACTTTGCAAACTCTCTCACTCTCTTGGTAGCACCTACGTCAGGAGCAGCAAGTAGTAGATCATTTACTTTTAAGTTTTTGATATAAGGAATAAAAATTACAGTAGAGTCCAAGTGGTCCACTGGAATGTCAAAAAACCCTTGAATCTGAGGAGCATGGAGATCCATGGTCATCACTCGGTCAGCACCAGCAGCAGTTAGAATATTAGCTACCATTTTAGAGCTAATAGGCACACGAGGCTTATCCTTTCTATCTTGTCTAGCTAAACCAAAGTATGGAATTACTGCTACTACCTTATGTGCAGAAGCCCTTTTTGCAGCATCTATAAGCATAAGAAGCTCCATAGTATTATCTGCTGGAGGCATAGTAGATTGGATAATGAAAACATCACAACCACGAACAGTTTCGTCTATACAAGGTTGGAATTCTCCATCACTATACGTGTTAAGTGTAACAGTACCAAGATTTTGACCGTAAGCCTGAGCTATTTTCTCAGCTAAATGGGTCGAGCCGGAACCGGCAAAGATTTTTACTTTATTTATAAAAGAAGGCATTTCTTGTTTTACTTTCACTCAACTAAGTGAGTTATCATAAACTTAAAACCAATTATTGGTTTTTAATTGTTGGCCGACCAGGGCTCGAACCTGGACTCTTCTATACCAAAAACAGACGTGTTGCCAGTTACACCATCGGCCAATTTGGGCTGCAAATCTAAAACAAAAATTTTAATTAGCAACATCACTCATGAATTGTATCTGAAATATTTTCATTTCTTCATGTGTAAACTCCCCATCGTACTCATTGACAGCAGCATCTATGCTGCCTGTGTCATCGGATTTATAGTAATCATAGATATCTTCTCTTCCCTCTTCGTCAATGATTTCATCTATATAATAGTGCAAATCGACTTGAGTCCCAGAAAAAACAATTGCTTCCAATTCGTCAAGCAAATCCTGGTAATCCATACCTTGACCCTTGGCGATATCTTCTAGAGGTACTTTCTTATCTATGTTTTGAATGATATGAATTTTCTTGGCACTTTTATTAACTACTGATTTGAGGACTAAGTCATCTGGACGTTCAATATTATTCTCTTCAACATACTTAGAAATTAAAGCAATAAAGGGCTTTCCGAATTTTTTGGCTTTGTTCTTGCCTACACCAGAAATGTTTTCCATCTCTTCCATGGTCATGGGATACTTGAAAGCCATATCCTCCAGCGATGGTTGCTGGAAAATCACATACGGCGGTAATCCCATCTCTTTAGCTACATCTTTTTGTAATTCTTTGAGTTTGGCATAAAGCTCCTGATCAAATACCGCTTCTAATTGAATTTTTTCAAAATCTGAATCATTTACAGCTTCAAATTCTCTGTCTTGTGCAAGTGCTACTGGACTAGGATTGTCAATAAACTTAACACCTTCTTCATTGATAGATAGAAGACCATATAACTCTATATTTTTGACAATAAGATTGTTTATTTGACCATAACGTATTAGGGTTTTCCAATAATTTGGCCCTTGTTCCTTACCCACTCCAAAGAGCTCGAACGCGTTGTGCTTGTATGCTTTGACTTCTGGTGAAGCTACACCAGTTAGGATATTTACTATATGCTTCAGTCCGACTTTGCCAGCCGCAAACTGAATAGTTCGTAAAGCCTGGACGAGTTCCTTTGTAGCATCTTGTGTTTCTCTAGGATTCCTACAGTTGTCACACATTTTGTTGCAATCATCCGAAGGAAAATTTTCTCCAAAATAATGAAGCAACGACTTTCTTCTGCACTGTGATGATTCAGAGAAAAATGCCATTTCAGAGATCAATTGTGTCCCGATTTCTCGTTCAGCTACAGGTTTATCCTTAAGGAATTTCTCTAGTTTCTCTGTGTCTTTTGGGTTGTAAAAAAGAACACAATCTCCATCTAACCCATCTCTTCCTGCTCTTCCTGTTTCTTGATAATACCCCTCTAGAGACTTAGGTACATCATAGTGAATAACAAACCTTACATCGGGTTTGTCAATCCCCATTCCAAAAGCTATGGTTGCACAGATCACATCTACATCTTCCATCAAGAACTTATCTTGATTGCCTGCTCGAGTCTTTGCGTCGAGTCCGGCGTGATATGCAAGGGCATTTATTCCATTAGCTTGAAGTATCTCTGCTACCTCTTCCGTTTTCTTCCTACTTAAACAATAAATAATTCCGCTTTTACCCTTTCGCTTATTTACAAAAGAGATCAAGTCCTTCATAGTTTGAGCTTTACTGCCTTTTGGCATTACCTCATAGTACAGATTTGTTCTATTAAAGGAGCTTTTGAAAACAACGGCATCCAGCATATTCAAACTTTTTTGAATGTCCATCTGAACTTTTGGTGTAGCGGTGGCAGTCAAAGCTACCATAGGTACATCGTCGATTGCCTTTACTATTTGTTTTATTCTACGATATTCTGGTCTGAAGTCATGTCCCCATTCCGAGATACAATGTGCTTCATCTACCGCCACAAAACTTACTTCTACAGACCTTAAGAAATCAATAGTTTCATCTTTTTTGAGGGTTTCAGGAGCTACATAAAGCATTTTGGTTCTACCGCTAGAAACATCATCTTTTACTTTAGCTGTTTGAGTCTTGGTCAGAGATGAGTTTAAAAAGTGAGCTATGGAGTCACTTTCGCCAAATCCTCTGATAGCATCAACCTGATTTTTCATCAAAGCGATTAACGGAGAGATGATAATTGCTGTACCAGGGCTTACAAGTGCAGGCAATTGATAACAAAGCGATTTACCAGCTCCCGTTGGCATTATAACAAAGCAGTCATCACCTTGGATGATTGTCGAAATAATCTCCTCCTGCATTCCTTTAAAAGAGTCAAAGCCAAAAAACTCTTTTAAACTTTTTTTCAGATCCACAACTTCAGCTGCCATTTTATTTGATGTATGTAACTATTCTAAGTAATTGAGTGACTAATATAATACTTCTTACTCCACTTGCAGAAATAAATTTTTAATTTGCATTCATAAATGTTGCTCAATTCTACAGAAATCCAAAAAATAGGTATAGAGACTATTTCTTTGGAAAGCGAAAGCTTAAAAAAACTAAGTGGCTTGCTGACAGAATCTTTTTCTGAAGTAGTCCAAGAGATTTTGAATTCTTCTGGAAGAGTAGTGGTGACAGGAATCGGAAAAAGTGCCATTATTGGCCAAAAAATGGTAGCCACTTTTAATAGTACAGGTACTCCATCACTTTTCATGCATGCAGCAGATGCTATTCACGGAGATTTAGGTATGGTTCAAAAGGACGATATAGTAATTTGCATATCAAAGAGCGGAAATAGTCCTGAGATTAAGGCCTTAGCACCTCTGATTCTACGAGCTGGGAATAAACTTGTAGGTGTAGTGGGTAATTTGGACTCGTTTCTCGCTACGACGTCCGATTTTATCTTAGATACTTCAGTAGACAAAGAGGCCTGTCCTAACAATCTTGCTCCTACCACTAGCACGGTTGCACAGATGGCAATGGGCGATGCTCTAGCAGTGGCTTTGATTAAGTGCCGAGATTTTAGATCTGAAGATTTCGCAAAGTATCATCCAGGAGGAGCTTTAGGCAAAAGACTCTACCTTACATTATCTGATATTGCTAAAGAGAATAAGCTACCTCAAGTTTCTTCAGACGAGAGTTTGACAAATTGCATTCTAGCTATTACTAAAGGAAGACTAGGGATTGTCGTAGTAGTAGATAAAGATGAGATAAAAGGAATAATCACGGATGGAGACTTGAGGAGAATGATTACTCAGGAGATCTCATTGAGCGAAGTTGTGGCTTCAGATATTATGACAAAGAATCCAAAAGTGGTTTTGGGAGATATGCTAGCAATTGACGCAGTAAATTTTGTGAAAGAACATAAAATCAACCATTTGATTTTAGCGAACGAAAATAAATTAGAAGGAATAGTACATATTCAAGATTTGATAAGAGAGGGATTAATATGAAAGTATTAAAAGATACATATACTGTAATACTTGCAGGAGGAATAGGAAGTAGGTTTTGGCCAATCAGCAGAGCGAATAAGCCAAAACAGTTTTTAGATATACTAGGAACCGGAAACACACTTATCCAGGACGCCTACAATAGGTATAAAGCCATAGTACCATCTGAAAACATTTTTGTGATCACAAATTCGGCATACAAAGATTTAGTAAAGGAACAATTGCCTGAATTGAGTGACAACCAAATATTAGGTGAACCTATAGGAAAAAATACTGCTGCTTGCGTGGCTTATGCTGCTAACAAGATTTCGGAGCTGTCAGAAAACGGAGTTTTGATAGTAGCTCCAAGTGACCACCTGATTATGGATCAAAATAATTTTATCAATCAGATTCATACTGCACATAGATATGCTGCTAATAATGATGCATTGGTAACTCTAGGGTTAAAACCGCACAGACCGGATACAGGATATGGGTATATTCAGTATGAGGGAAAAGAGGCTGCAAAGGGTGTAAATAAAGTAAAAACATTTACTGAAAAACCTCCATTGGAGTTGGCAAATAAGTTTTTAGAAAGCGGTGATTTCTTATGGAATAGTGGAATGTTTGTTTGGAGCATTCCAAGTATACTCTCAGCACTAAATGAATATCTTCCAGAAATGAATATGACCTTTGCTGAAGGAAAAGGTGCATATAACACAAAAATAGAAGAGGAGCATATCGAGAGAATATATACCGAAATTGCAAGTATTTCTATTGACAATGGCATTTTGGAAAAGGCTGAGAATGTATATGTTCTTCCATCTGATTTTGACTGGAGTGATTTAGGAACTTGGAAGAGCGTTTACGAAAAAATAGATAGTGAAGAGGAAAACACGGTTCTAAATGCACGCTTACATTCCACAAATTCCGAAGGCAATTTAGTCGTGAGTGACAGTAACAAACTGATAGTACTAAAAGATTTAAAAGATTACTTCGTTATAGATACAAAAGATGCTCTTATGATTATCCCAGCGGATCAGGAGCAAGAAGTGAAACGAATATCTTCGGATATTCGAAAAGAGTATGACGGAGAATACAGTTAGATATCAATGATCAATTATGTAGTATCACTCATATTATTGATAACTATATTGTTTTCAGAGCCTTTGAAAAGTGAAGGTGACAAAAACAAGCTAATCAACTCAACGGCTTTAGCACCGTTTTATGAAAAACTTTCAACGCTAGACTCGACAGAGGAAGGTACGGTTTCGATAGTGCATATTGGAGATTCGCACATACAAGCAGATATTCTCAGTGGGACAGTAAGACAAAATATTCAAGAACGATTTGGGCATGCAGGAAGAGGCTTTGTCTTTCCGTATAAAATTGCGGCTACAACCGGAGTATATGATGTTAGGTTTAGTTATGATGGGACATGGAAGAAAGCTAGTGTAATGAAAAATTATACCGAAGCACATCTGGGCTTGGCAGGTTATAGTGTTTCACCTTCTCACAGTTCTAATTTTGTTTTGAGGCTTAAAAATGCTGAAGAAACAGATGATTACTTCAATTATGTATCGTTTCTTGGGTCCAATGCTTGTTTTTACCCAGAGCTTTTGGATTCGACATTCATAGTCGAAGGACATGAAGTAGCATTCAGAGAGATTCAGGACAGCGTAGTATTTAGACCTAAAACCGACTCAAATTCCAATATGGAACTCCAAGGGATAGTTCTCAAAAATGGATGTTCTGGTGTCTTGTACCATTCTGCAGGAGTGAATGGGAGCAGTACTCTGCAGTACCTTAGATCAGATGGATTTGAGAATCAGATTGCAGAGTTAGATGCGGATTTAGTAATTGTTAGCTTCGGTACAAATGACTGTTATGTCCCGTCACGTAGCTTTTGTGAACATTGTGTCAAAGAGCGATATCAACAAATCATTTCTCGAATCAGATCTAAGAATCCTATGGTCTCAATATTATTGACCGCACCTACGGATCACTATTATTATAGAAAATATTCGAATCCTAACATTCCTAAACTAGTAAAAGTACTACATGAGGTTTCGGTTGAAGAAAAAGTAGCACTTTGGGATTTATATGATATTATGGGTGGAAAGAACTCGATAGTAGAATGGAGAAATGAGAACTTAGCGAGACGTGACCTCATACACTTTACCAAAGAAGGTTACTATAAACAAGGTGACATGCTTTACGAGGCCATTTTGAAAGGTTATACAGAAAGGTAAATGCTGGACTTAGGAAAGATATTTAGCTATTCAGCGAAGGAGCCATTACTGTTCAATCAGTACACCTTTTTACTTCTCTTTACGGTAATGTTTGCAGGCTATACGTTGATTCATGGAAAGATCAAGGTTCGAAACATCTACCTTTTAGTTTTTAGTTTATTTTTTTACTATAAGTGTAGCGGACTTTACTTCTTCTTGTTGATATTCAGCACTATAGTCGATTTTATTCTTGGTTTCTTAATACATAGAACTGAGCGAAAATCAATTAAAAGGACCTTCCTATTTGCGAGTATAGTGGTGAATTTGGGGCTCTTGGGGTTTTTTAAATATTCCTATTTTTTTGTTGATAGCATTAATGCTCTTTTCGACACCTCATGGGAGGCAGTCAATTTCCTTTCGGTATTTGCAAATCACCTTGCAATAGGACATTTTGATATTCACGAGATATTGCTTCCTGTCGGAATATCATTTTACACATTTCAGACTCTTAGTTACAGTATAGATATATATCGAGGTAAAATTGAGCCTTGCGAGAATTTTTTTGATTTTGCATTTTTTGTTTCGTTCTTCCCTCAACTTGTAGCTGGTCCGATCGTAAGAGCTGCAGATTTTTTACCTCAAATAAAACGTCCATACTTTCTTAGTTCTGAGGGTTTCGCTAATGCGACATACCTTATTATGGCTGGTCTCATCAAGAAAGTAGTGATCAGTGATTACATAAGCGTAAATTTCGTAGATAGAGTTTTTGAGACTCCAGACATTTATAGTGGGTTCATGAATTTGATGGCAGTATATGGATACTCTATTCAGATTTACTGTGATTTTTCAGGATATTCAGATATAGCCATTGGGTTAGCTGCATTACTTGGATTTACTCTACCGGCCAACTTCAATAGTCCGTACAAGTCGTTGAATATCACAGATTTTTGGAGAAGGTGGCACATCTCTCTTTCAACTTGGCTCAGAGATTATTTGTATATTTCTTTAGGAGGAAATAGAAAGGGAAAGATCCGAACATATTTCAATCTTTTTGTTACGATGTTGCTTGGTGGTCTATGGCACGGTGCAGCATTGAAATTTATTATTTGGGGCACTTTACATGGAATAGCACTAGCATTTCACAAGATGTGGTCCAAGTATACTAAGTTAAACTTGGGAATCTTCGGAACTATTCTAAGCTTCTTAGTTACCTTTCATTTTGTGGCCTTCTGTTGGTTATATTTTAGGGCACCGGACATGAATATAGTGTCCTTGATGTTAGAAAACATTTGGTCAAATTTTGACTTGCAAGGGGCAGTCAGCAAGGTCACAGGATACTGGAGAGTATTTGCTCTGATGGGACTAGGTTATTTAATCCATTTGTTGCCTAGCAGACTTAAGAATAAAATTCAACAGTCCTATGGACAAGCTCCTATATTTCTGAAAATCATACTTTTTGTGTTTGTAATATTTGGTATCTACCAAGCTACCACCGCAGGTATACAGCCATTTATATATTTCCAATTTTAAACTGTTGTCTAAACCATACTTTTTGAAGAACTCGATTCCATAAAAGGAGAGAAATGGATTCATAATAAGGTAAGTCTTGTTGCATTAGACCTAGGTTGACATCTACACGATACAGAAGATTTTGCAATCTCGTTCCTCTATCAATAGATGCGAGGAAGTCAGACATATTCTTCAACAAATCAGAAATGTCACTAGTTTCAAATTTCAACAATTCTCCACTCATTTCAATCTCTTTTTCCATTTGACTAATGACTTGAGTCAGTAAGTCACTATTGCAAGTATGAATATCTATGTTGTTCTTTGTTTCTGACAATATGCCAAAGATAGCTTATACTCCGGATGACAACAAGAGGAGGTGTGAATGGTGCCTCAAGGACGAGTTGTATGTCAAGTATCATGACGAGGAGTGGGGAGTTCCATGTCATGATGATAGGTTGCTATTTGAGAACCTAATTTTAGAAACGTTTCAAGCTGGCCTTAGTTGGCATACTATTTTGAAAAAGCGTGAAGGATTCAGAAAAGCTTTTTTGGGTTTTGATGCGGACAAAATGATACAATTTTCTGAAGTTGATATCGATGTACTACTGAATAACTCAAGTATTATTCGTCATAAAGGTAAAATCAATGCAGCGATTAATAATGCGAAGAAGTTTAAAGAAGTTCAAAAAGAATTTGGGTCATTTGATAAGTACATATGGAGTTTTACAAACTTCAAAACTGTTCATATAGAGATTAAATCCTGGTTTGATGTAAAAACAACTATACCTGAAAGTGATGCAATGAGCAAAGACTTGAAGAAGCGAGGATTTAAGTTTGTAGGTAGCACGACATGTATGGCCTATATGGAAGCAATAGGCATGGTCAGTGATCACTTTCATGATTGCTGGAAAGCTTCTAAGGCTGACCCGTCGAAACAATAGTTCGATAAAAACCTATTTTTTAGAGACACCAAACAGAAAAGTATTTCAAGCTAGATAAGCTATCACATATCCATCTCAAAGATATTTACCGCGGCTCTAGGCCTAGGACAAATACAGAAAAATGGCTCTGATTATTCAGGGCCATTTTAGTTTATTTGCAGTCTAATGAAGTCCTCAACCTTTTCTACTGTAGTAGGCGTAGTTCTTACTTTTTTAGTGGCATTTTTTTTGGCTAGCAACCTTACTTCTTATCAAAATCCTTCACAAATAAATGAACTTAGAGAAACTCTACTTACGGATTTCGAAAACAGAATGGATGATATGCAAGAACTTGAAGGTGCCGCTGAGCTCCAAGAAAGATACGTGGTTAGTATAGAAAAAAGCTTGACTGAAGGAAATTACAAGAGGGCAAGTATGTATCGATTTATCGGGTTTATCGTCGTGCTTTTTGGAGTCTTTGTTTTAAGAAAGAAGAAGTCAATCGGTCTACATCTGTTTCTTGCAGGCATGCTATTTGTTGTGATAACTGGGTTTTACTCCTATGGTATGGGAATAGTAGGCTGGGCACTCAATATTGGCTATATTATTTTCACGACAGTCGTCGGACTATTTTATTATATCAGGAGAGGAGAGTTGATATAAAGCGATGTCAAAAGCACAGATTTTTGATACAATAGAATATATTAAAAGTCTCACTCCACGAAGAGTCTTTAATATATTTAAAGTCTATGTTTCTTATGTAATAAGCAAGATGCTTAAAAAGAATTTACATAGAGGCAACCCCATTTCGGTATCAATTGAACCAACAACTGCGTGCAACTTAAGATGTCCTGAGTGTCCAAGTGGAATGCGATCTTTTTCTAGACCGACGGGTTCATTAGATGTGGAGCTTAACATTAGCATCATAGATCAGCTGAAAGAGGATCTCACATACATCACATATTATTTTCAAGGTGAACCATATCTGAATCAAGACTTTACTCGAATGGTGTCGTACGCTTCCAAAGTGAAGATTTATACCGCGACTTCCACAAATGGACATTATTTGACTGACGAAAATTGTAAAAAGACCATAGAAAGTGGTTTGAAGAAGATAATTGTCTCGGTAGATGGAGTTAGTCAAAGCAGTTTTGCCAAGTATAGAGTTGGAGGAAATCTTGAAAAGGTAATTGAAGGAACTAAAAATATTCTTCATTGGAAAAAGAAGTTAGGAAGCAGAACTCCTTTGGTAGAATGGCAATTTATTGTGTTTAGTCATAACGAACATGAGATAGAAAGGGTTAATGATTTAGCCAAGGACTTAGCCGTAGATAGACTAACCATCAAAACTGCTCAGATATATGATTTCGAAAATGGAAATGAACTTATCCCGATTAACAATGAGTACTCAAGGTATAGAAAAAATCAAGATAGATTTACGATAAAAAATCGACTACTTAATCACTGTTGGAGGATGTGGAGCGGATGTGTCATCACATGGGATGGGAAGGTAGTACCTTGCTGTTTTGACAAAGATGGAGCATATCAACTAGGAAAATTGGAAAACATGACATTTAAGTCAATTTGGGAAGGAGTTGACTATAATCGCTTTAGAAAGCTGATACTAAAGTCACGGAGCAACATTGATATTTGCAGAAATTGCTCGGAAGGGACGAAAAAATTGGAAATGAAAGATGAATTTTATTTTTGAGATTTGTCAATTTAATGTAATATTGCTTTCGACAAACAATAGAGGTCATCATTATTATGAATAAAAACTTACTTACATTACTATTAACTCTAACAATATTTAGCTTCTTGGCGGAAGCACAATCATATAATAAAAGGTTTGGATTTGAAGTGAATGGTGGTATCAGAGAGTACCATGGAGACCTTGGGTCTGCTTTGTACTTACAGAGAAGCCCAGACTATCAAACTATAGGTGGTTCTTTTGGAATCTACTTAAACCCATCTTTTGATGTGAATTTATATGGTTCTGTAGGTGATCTTGGATTTCATAAGCAAACGTATGATGAAGTTGCTGCTGATTATTACAGACAAGGATTTAGAGCTCGTATCACAGATGCAATGCTTGGACTTACTTACAAGTTCAATAATGGATATATTCTTAGAGAAGATGCTACAATCAAACCTTTCCTTAAAGGTGGATGGGGTGTAGTACAGTCAGTTGCAAGAATAGAGCATAATAATGTAGGATATACTAACAGTAGAACTTGGATTGCATCTCATTGGAATGTAGGTGCAGGTTTAAAAATTGCTGTTTCAGATGCTCTTGATATAGTTATTAACGAACAATTGAACTATTCTTTCGATGATAATTATGATGGAGCTCCATATGTAATTGCCGGAGCGAGACTAAATAGTGCTCAAGAAGGGAACAAACCTCTTCACGACATCTATATGTCACATACTATCGGATTTGCATTCAATTTTGGTGCTAATGGTAACAGTGGATACAAAATCAAAGATTCAGATGGTGATGGTATAAGCGATAAATTTGACTTATGTCCTAACACTCCAGAAAAATACAACGTGGATACTGTTGGATGTCCATTGGATGATGATAAAGATGGCGTTTATAATGAAGACGATAAGTGTCCAAATACTCCTGGTTCTGTTGAAAACAAAGGTTGTCCAGAGGTGTCTCAAGCGACGATTGAAGAAATCAGCCTTGCAGCAAAGGGAATCAATTTTGAAACGGATAGTGATGTAATAAAAGCTGAATCTTATGCTAACCTTGATAAGCTTGCAAAGATTTTAGCAAGATATAAGGGTGCAAGTATCATGATTGAAGGACACACAGACAGTCAAGGAGATGACGATCATAACTTGGAACTATCACAAAAAAGAGCAAATTCAGTTCTTAAATATCTTGCAAGTCACGGAATAGCTAGAGATAGAATGAGTTCTGTTGGATATGGAGAGACTAAGCCTGTAGGAGACAATGAGACTGCTGAAGGTAGGGCTCAAAACCGTAGAGTAGATTTTAAACTAGTTTACTAGATTAAATACCAAAAACTAAAAGCTAAGTTTAAAAAGGGGGAGCATTTGCTTCCCCTTTTTTATTTTTGAAAGGAATGAACACAACTTTATTATTAAGCATTATCTTAGGTTTAGGCCTTAGTGCAGCTGTTGGATTTAGAATCTTCGTTCCAGCCTTGATAACTTCGTTAGCTGCACATTTTGGATATATACAGATTTCTGAATCCATGCAGTGGATGAGTTCTACTCCAGCCATTATGATATTCTCAGTTGCAACACTTGCGGAGATATTTGCTTATTACATTCCATTCGTGGACAATGCCCTTGATGCGATAGCTGCACCTGCGGCAGCTATATGTGGCACTCTATTAATGGGCTCTACCATTGTTGAGATGGAACCACTTGTGAAATGGCCTATTTCTATCATTGCAGGTGGAGGGTTGGCGACTTCATTGCACGGAAGCACGAGTGTAGTAAGGGCTAAAAGTTCAGGCCTTACAGCTGGAATGGGGAACCCAGTTATAAGTACCGTCGAAGCTATTATTGCTGCGATTATTAGCGTACTGAGTATTATAGCTCCAGTCCTTGTGGTTGTATTTCTGTTTTGGATTGGATATCTGGTTTTTAAAAGAAGACTTGCAAAAAAGCAAGTAGAGTGATGTCAGACTATTTTAGGTTCTTCTATTAGATGCTCCTTACCTATACGTTTTGCTGCAAAGTATGCAACTATATGTCCTAAGTTTTTCAGGTTGTTCTTCATCCATTGTGCTTGTTCAGGGCATGTTAGATCTCCTAGCTCGAGCACAAGTTCAGCATCTTTGGTGATAGTATATTTAAAGTTGTAGTAGTACCTAAGATTCTTGGTGAAGTTATCCTTGTGCCATTTGTGTTTGAAAAAAGTAGAATAATATGCTTTCCACTCATCTGCTGCTGGTTTATCAGTGATGTCATCATACCCTATGGATGCACCTGTCGCACATTGTTTTTCACATCCGTCAAAATGTATTGAAAGTGCTAAGTCTACCACACTGTACTTACGTCTATCGGCATCACTTCGGATTACAGAAATACCTGCTTCTTTCAGTATGCGTGTAGCCTCATCTGCTACTACTGGAGTCCAATCTATTTCGTTGCCATATTTACTTGAGGTTCCTGTAGACCCTTTTGTCCTTCCTTCGTGTCCAGCTTGAATATAGATTTCTGCTCTGTCGTACTTGAGCAATCCTCCTTTACTGATTATGTATTGATCTTTGAGGGATTTGTATCCTGCAAAGAGAGCTGCCGAAACACAAGTTACTATTATAGAGATTTTAAGTATTTTCATAAGGCTGTGTTTTTAAACAAACGTGACATCGAAAAACAATATTGTGACTTCAAAAGTTTATGAATAAAAATAGCTTTGCAGTACGGATGAAGTCACTTTGGGAAAAATTAAAGATCAAATGGGAAATAGAATCTGATAGAAGGATGATATGGATTTTCGTTATATTTTCCCTAACTGGAAGCAGCATAGGGTTTGTCCGAAGACCGGTTACTCAGTTTTTGTTTGGTAAAGCGACATATTCGGAGTTAGCTTGGTACGAGTTGATTGGTACTATAATTATAGTCTACTTCATTTATCAAATTTTACTTTTCGTTATTGGGTCTATCCTGGGTGAGCACAAGTTTGTGAAGTGGTTTGTATTAAAAATGAATAAAAGGATGTTTCCCTTTTTAAGAAATAAAGAATGATAACAGAAGAAAAAGTTTTAGCAGCTTTAGGTTACGTAGACGACCCTGATCTCGGCAAGGATCTTGTGAGCCTAGGTATGATAAAAAACATCAAAATTGAGGACAGAGAAGTAAGTTTTGACCTTGTTCTCACGACTCCGGCGTGCCCTATGAAGGATAGCATGGCAAATGCTTGTAAGACTGCGATTAAGAAGATGGTGAGTGAAGATGCTAAAGTGACCGTAAACTTGACTTCTAAAGTACAAGAAAGCCGTGACACAAATACAGTGTTGTCTTCTGTAAAGAATATAATAGCAATCGCATCTGGCAAAGGTGGGGTAGGAAAAAGTTCTGTGGCTATAAACTTAGCAAGAACCCTGAAAGATGCCGGTGCCAAAGTTGGGCTGTTAGATGCGGACATACATGGACCTTCTATTCCTGTGTTGATGCAGACTGAAAGTCTGAAGCCCGAGATGGATGGAGAGCTCATGAAGCCCATAGAAAAGGATGGGATTAAAACGATGAGTATAGGGTACCTCGTAGAACCTAAACAAGCGTTGGTTTGGCGTGGTCCTATGCTAAGTAAGGCTATTTCTCAGTTTTGTTCCGATGTCAAATGGGGCGAGTTGGATTACTTATTTGTGGATCTTCCACCTGGTACAGGTGATGCCCATTTAAGCATCATTCAGCAGATTCCATTAAGTGGCGTTGTGATAGTGACCACTCCAGAAAAAGTCGCAGTAGCAGACACTAGGAAAGCTATAGATATGTTTACAAATCCACATTTGAAACAGGAAGTGTTAGGAGTTGTTGAGAACATGAGCTATTTCCAACCTATTGCGGATGGAGAGAAGTATCATATTTTTGGCAAAGATGGTGGTGAAAGTTTGTGTGAAGAATGGAAACTTGACATGTTAGGTCAAATTCCTATAAAGGAAGACAAAAGCTTTGATAGTTTGCATAATCACTACATTCCCGTAGCCGGTAAGCTTGTTCAAAAGCTATCTATACTGGCAGCAAATAGATAAAAATAGATACCTTTGAATCAAATAATGGTAACAACTCCGGAAAGCATAATCGAAGAAGCATTGAATAGTATGAGACCTTTTCTCCAAAAGGATGGAGGGGATGTTGAGTTCGTGTCTTATGAAAACAAGGTTGTGAAGCTTAAATTATTGGGTGCTTGCAGTACTTGCAATATCAGTCACCTAACCATGAAAGCAGGATTGGAAGAAAGCATCAAAAAATTGCTACCTGAGGTAGAAGATGTAATTGCTGTAGAATAGTAGTTGTTTCGTTTATGGAACGAACATCTTTTACATCTAGATTTACTAATTTCATAAACACGTACAGTATTTGGGTTGCTCTTGGGTCATTCAGTACATTCTTATTTGTAAGTCAAATTTATAAGGTAGATCCAAATTACATTATAGCTAGCGGTTTGGCTTTGGGGGTTTGGTTCATCTATACATTAGATCATTTGTTGGACGGAATTAAACTGAAAGGTGATGTTGCAAGTCCAAGGCATAGAGAGCATTTTGAGAAAAAGAAGGTCATCGTAGGCCTATTAATTCTAGTGGCTGCTGTACTATTAATTTTAGCCACAAGAGTTCCCAAGGATTACTATCCAGTAGTCCAGATATTGTTTGGTCTTACCGTCGCACATTTTCTGATCAATTATCTCGTTCCGGAGAATTTGAAAAGAAAGGTTTTTCTCAAAGAAGTTTTTATAGCATTGGTGGTGACAATTGGTTTCGTGTTTACTCCATTCATAGAGGTTAGTTTCAAACACCAAACAGACCAATGGATGCACCTATTCTTCATTTTTTGCCTAATTAACCTATCTAATCTCTTATTGTTTTCGGCCTACGATCGGAATCAAGATAAGTTAAGTCAAGTACTTTCGATAGCTCAATTACATTCCAAAAAAACCATTCGATTTATTATAGTACTATGTCTTGTGACATCAGTATTGTTAGTAGGATTTTATACCGTTCAACATGAACTTAAACTCATGGATAGTTTGATACTATTGGCTATGCAGACCACTTTGGCATTGATGACCTTTTGGGAGTCGTTTTTTTCCAAAGGAGACAGATACAGGTTCTGGGGAGACTTTATTTATGTGTATCCGCTTTTTGTTCTGCCATTCCTTGGTTGAAGCAAGCTCTACATCTCGGCTCGTATTCACCTTTTTCGCCCAAGAGAACTTGTCCACCACTTTTTGAAAATCGATAAGAGTATTGAGCCACTGAACCGCACTGCATACAGATGGCATGCACTTTAGTAACATACTCAGCCATAGCCATCAGGCTAGGCATAGCCCCAAAAGGTTGGGCTAAATAATCCATGTCTAGCCCAGCGATTACTACTCTCTTTCCCATATTGGCAAGTTGATTACATACCTCAGGTAGTTTTTCGTCAAAGAACTGAGCCTCATCTATTCCCACCACTTCTACTTGGTCTACCCAACGCAATATTTCCTCTGAAGAGTCTACAGGAAAAGAGTCTATATAATTGTCATCATGGGAGACCACTTTCACCTTATCATATCGGGTCTCCATTTTAGGTTTGAATATCCGAACTTCTAGTTTAGCAATTTTGGCTCGTTTTATTCTTCGGATCAGTTCTTCAGTTTTCCCTGAGAACATGGAGCCACATACTACTTCTATCCAGCCTTTGCTATTTTTAGGTTCTACAAACATGGTGTGTTGATAATCGCTGCCGAAAGTAATATTATTTGATTTTATTCGTAGCACTATTATGAGCAGAGACAAAGTACATAGTAAAATAGATGAGCTGTTAGGTTTGCTTAGCATTCACAATAATCGATTAAGCCTTCATTCTGAAAGATTATCACAGTTAGATATTGACGTCTTGAGAAAACAGTGCATAGAATTATATGAAGAGATAAATAAACTTGCTCTTCAAGGAAAAATAGTCTCTCCAGAAAAGGTAGAAACTCCTATAGTAAAACAACAAAAGGCTACTCATGTAGTAAAAACGGAAGTAGAGGTAAAGGTGGAAGAGGAGCCAGCAGCAAATGAGGAACCAGCAGTTGAGAAGATAGAAAAGGAAGGTCCAAAACCTCAGATACAAGCAGAACCTGAGATTGAACAGGTAGTAGAGAAAAAGGCAACTCCACCAAAGAAAAAGCCAAAGAAGGAAGCTAGGGCAGAAGAAGAGATGCTTTCCTTGTTTGAAAAGTTTAGTAGTAAGCCAATAGAAAGTATACCAAGAGGAATCTCTGTAGCAAAAAGATTTGAATTTCAGAGTGAGTTTTTTGATGGCGAAGCCAAAGAATATAAAAACTTTATGAATCTCTTAGATTCTGCTTCAGATAGAGAGGCGGCATTTGAGGTTTATCACGATTACAAGAACAAAAGAGATTGGGATAATGAAGACCTTAAAGATGAGCTGAAGGCTTTGATTTATAGAAAACACACAGTTTAGTGTATGCCTGGCGGCATATCCCTCTGTTACGGTTTCTTTTACCGTATATTTTAGGTATAGTCTGTTCTGGGTTTTTTGAAAAGGGGGCAAAGATCACTCTTATTACAGGAGTAGCATTGCTCGTTTTTATACTCGCATCACATTTTTATTTAATAAAGCGGATTAATAGGCAACTACAAATGCTGAACTCAGTATTAGTAGTTGTGGTATTTTTCATTTTGGGCGTTCTATTTACCCTAGGGTATTCTACAAGTTCATATAGTGAAAGTTTTAGAGAAGGTGATTATGACAATGTTTTAGTTCGGGTAACTAGCCAACCAAAGGTTAGTGAAAAATCTATTGGTTGCGAAGCTTCTATTCTTCGAGTAAAAAAAGATTCTAATATTACACGAACACAGGGGTTGGCTCAACTATACTTTCAGAAGGATAGCATTAGTTCTTCTATAAGGTATGGTGACTACTTATGGGTGAACTGCAATTTAGCCCAAATCGAAAGTCCCAAAAACCCATATCAGTTCAATTTCAAGTCCTATTATGCCAACAAGAATATATATCATCAAGGTTTTGTAAAAAGCAGTCATTGGGAGTTTACAGGTGAGAACGAGGGCAATTTTTTATATAGACTTAGTTATGCTTGGCAAGAAAAGTTAAAAGTTCTGTTTGACCGTCACTTTAGAGATCAATCTATCAAGGGAGTCGCAGAGGCTTTGGTGTTTGGATACAAAGAGGACCTGGACGATGATTGGATGGATGCCTTTTCGAAAACAGGAACTATACATGTATTAGCCGTTTCAGGGCTACACGTCGGCATTATTTTCATCTTGCTCAGTTTTGTATTGGGCTTAAAACGGAGTAAAGGGACAAGCTTGCTTATTAAATCCATAATAGCGGTCAGTGTCTTGTTCTTGTATTGTCTTCTTACTGGATTTGCCCCATCTGTGTCTCGAGCATCTCTTATGTTTAGTACAGTGATATTGGCAAAAGCCTTTAACCGAAACTCCAATATATATAATACACTGTGCTTTGCAGCAATTGTTCTTTTGCTTATTAATCCATTCAGCATATACAACGTAGGATTTCAGTTTTCGTTTTTAGCAGTGATTGGAATTGTATATTATAAAGATAAGTTTAGAAGCTTATGGCCTCAGTCAACCTGGTTAAGTGATAAGATTGTCACTTTGTTGAGCGTGAGTGTTGCAGCTCAGATTACCACCTTCCCATTAGGTCTGTACTACTTCCATCAGTATCCAAATCTATTTATGATTTCTAATCTGATAGTCATCCCTTGTATTACCATTGTTCTATATGCTGGAGTACTTTTTAGCATCTTAGGATTGTTCAATGATTTTATTGCAGAGTGGTTATCGTCTTTCATGGAAGTGTATATCTCTTTCATTGCACAAGTGGTTCATTTTATTCAGGACATACCATATGCATTTTTCGAGAATGTACACATCACCTTTACTCAAATGCTTTTGCTGTATGGATTCATTATTGCATATACAGTGACACTCGTCCATAAGTGGAAGACAGGATTTGTTTTTATGCTTTTAGTTTTTGGAGGATTTATATATTCAGATTGGTCTTACGAAAGTGACAAGAATCATTCGGAAGTCATTTGCTTTGATCAGAGAAATGAAACCATACTTGGATTTAGGTCGGGAAGTAAGGTTTCTATTATAGCCAGTGAAGGAGTATATGCAAATGAGGACATAGACGAGTTTTTGATAGAACCGTATCTGATCAATAATAGACTGGAGAAGCACTCTATCTTTCCGCAATCTTGTTTGCAAGAAGGTGTTAGGTTGGGAGAAGTCTATAGTAATGGAGAGGGCTTTCTCTATTTTGAAAACAATTCCTTCCTATTGCTAGACAATCTAAAAAGTTTTGTAAAGGACACCTTGCATGTAGATGTTTTGATCATTGGGAAAATGAAAAGTGATAGATATTTAACAAAGGTTCTTCCATTGATTAAATTCAAGAAATGCGTAGTGCTTAATTCATGGAGATCGGATGAGGCCATGGAGATTTTACAAAGTCGGAGGAATGTCATAAGAGCAAATAGATTTGTCATTTTGCCGTAGAGACGGAATCATTTTTTATACGAAACCTTTGTCTATTCGTT
>JBMYYN010000003.1:0-21696 GCA_049609445.1 Bacteroidia bacterium
TTCGTTTTTGATAAGTTGAAAGCTCCCACAGAAGCTGCCCATCTACCTATCATCAGACTACCCCAATAAAGTGAGATAAAAGGTGCAACATTATCCTCCGATATGCCCGATTCTATTTTGAGATATTCGGCCAGATTTGCTGCGGTACTCACCTCTACACCTACATAAACAAAAATACCAATCATACCCAGCCAAAGACCTGGGTAATCTGCAATACGCAAACGTTCGTTATCAGAACTTCCTTCGTCATCAGCTAACTGATCAGGAATTTTCGAGAACTTAATAGCAAATGCGACTAAAATAAAGGCAGCACATAGTATGAGGTAAGGCATCTTCACAGATTCCAAGCTAAGTACTGTGTTTTCAGCTGTACCAGTGCTCCCAAATATGGCATAGCTTAATATGATAGGAGCTATTGTAGTTCCGACATTGTTTACCCCGCCTGCCATACTTAGACGACTACTACCAGTCTCTTTTGTACCTAAGCTGATAGCTAATGGGTTTGCAGCTGTTTGCTGCAATGAGAATCCAAGTCCTACTATAAATAATCCCGTGAGCATCAGTGGAAAGGACTCGTAACTTGCAGCTGGCATAAACAAGAATGCTCCCAAAGCACTGATCAGTAGTCCGTAGATTAGCCCACTTTTATATCCAATGGTATTCAGAATGTCTTTGCCACGAGCTCTTCCAATGAGATAATATGCTAATGCCCCAACGGCATATGCCACGTAAAAACAAAACTCGATGAGCTGTGCCTGCCACTGTTCAAGACCGAGACTTTTCTTAAACACCGGAATAAGGATTGTATTTCCTGCGGCTACAAAGCCCCAGAAAAAAAACACACTCACTAGCATAGCCAAAGCCGATTTATAGTTCTTACTCATGAGAACGAAAGTAAGGTTCAGAACTTCTTAGATATAGACAATGAAATAACATCGACCTATTGAGTGTAATAAATCGGTGTTTTTCTCATGTACTATATGAACATTTGCATCTGTTGCAGTTTTCTTTTTCGTGAGGCAGTTCTCATAAAATATGAAATCATGGCTGAAGCATACAAGGCTACTGATATAGCAAAAATCCACCAGTCAAAATCGGTAGGGACGTAAGTTAGTGAGAGTGCACCGACATCTTTGTATAGCTCCGTATTTCCTTCATTCTCTATCAAATAGGTCATGAAGTCTACTGTGAATGACAAGATACTTACTACAGCTCCACTTATGAGTAAAGTCCATTCTTTCCAGTTTAGAGGTGTGTTTTTGGCGATAAGCATAAGGCCTAGTACAATCATGAGAATGGACAGAAATACTGGTGCAATGACTGGACCTATCCAGGCTACTGGGAGTAAAAATAGTATGTCCCAAGTCATCAAGCTTGCAGGCCAGTCAATGAATACTTTCAGGAATACATAGTAAAAAATATCCCAAACCGCAAAACTGATTAAGAAGTACGCAAATCGTTCAGCCTTGCTTTTGCCTGCGAGTATTCCTGCTGCTGCTAGCATTAGGATAGTGGCCGCTTCTCTCCATAGCTCTGTGAAAACTATAGGGTCATCAATGGCATTAATCGGGAATGAGAAACCTTCTGGAAAATAAAGTGCACGCATATAGATCACTACGGCGGCTTCTACCATGCCAAACGAGATGCCAAAAAGAACGATCCACAGAATGGTTTTTTGTGTGTTTTTAGAAAAATATTTGTTCATTGTTTTTAATAATATGTATTGGATAATCTTTCGGAGTGAGTGAAAATCTGCATTATGTATAGCAGAATAATTGGGGTATTGAAAAATGAAAAAATGAGTTGTTGATCAAAAATCATAGCCACATTTAGGAGAATACCCGCTGCGAGAAATATGACTAAAGCGATCTGAATCGAGTCTTTCAGAAAAGGATATGCGTACCTTATAATAAAGTAGCTGACGATTGAGATAGCGATGATAGGAAAACTATACCAGCTGTGTGGCTCTTGTAGCACTTTAGGTACTAGATCAAGTTCTCCATTGAATACGACTAAGTAAAGAACTGGAAAAATGATTAAGTTGAAGATTTCTAGGAATAGGCCGCCGATGTAGTTTAGAGGCTTTTTGCCTACTTTCAAGTATACTAGAAATTCAATTATTGAAATCAGGGCAGGTAGAAAAAATAAAAGTATAAATAGTTCCATAGCTTATGCCCAGAATGAGCTCATTTTGATTTTGCGAGTAGTAAGTTTTGTGACAAAAAAGAATTGATAGAGCTCCCATAGCCATACCCTACGGCCGATGATGGTATACCATCTCATAGCACTTCTTATTCTGGACTCTTTATGAAAGAGAAGACGTTTTAATGCTTTGGGTCTGGTCTGCATCAGGACTTCCATTAGTTTCACATATAAGATGACAACCCAGGGCTTCAGATATTTTGTTTTAAGTACTTGATGCTTATAGTCCCATTTACGCTGGTCTGTGAGAATGATTTCTGCATCTTTTACCTCTTCGTAGTACGGGGTCCATTTATGTGGAGTGACATATAGCATCTGCACTTGATCTGGGTCGTAGGCGAGAAGTTGTCGCAGACTATTGTAGAAGTCTCTTGTTTTTTCTTCTCCAAATCCAACGACATATGTAGCCATGGAGAGAATGTTATGTTTTCGAAGTAGCTGGATAGCCTCACGATCTTTGGAAGCTGTTCCTGCTTTTTTGATTTTGTCTAGTACGACCTCATCATAGCTCTCTACTCCGAGTAAAAATCGCTCAAATCCCGCTTCCTTGTACAAGTGTAGAAATTCTGCATCTCTCACGATGTTGTCTGCTCTTATTGATCCTACAAGTATGAGGTTTAGGTTTTTTGCTATTAGAGCTTTGAGAAATGCTTTCCACTCTCGTGGATTTGATGACGGATTCTCATCCGCAAAATTGATAACTTCTATCCCATACTTTTGGTGTAGCATCTCAAGTTCGTTTGCTGCTTTTTGTGGATCTCTAGTTCGGAATCGTTTCCAAAACAAGCTTTGACCACAGTACGTACATGGATATGGGCAGCCTCTAGAAAACTGGTATACCACGGCTTTCTTTTTGCTCCAATATGTATAATTATACCCTTCCATCAACTCCCAAGCGACCCTATGTTGATCTAGATCTTTGATGATTGGTGATTGTAAGGTTTTTGTGATTACCCCATTCATTCTGAAAGCAATACTCTCTACTTCTTCCAGCGGCTCGTTATGCTCTAATGCTCTAATGAGATTAAGAGTGATTGCTTCACCTTCCCCACGCACGATGATGTCTATTTGCGGTTGCCTTTGGAGGATTTCTTGCCAATGATAGGTGGGAAATACTCCGCCAATTATGGTTGTAATATTGGTTTTTCGCTCTTTTATACTCAAAGTAAGCTTTTCTATGATGGGCTGAGCAGATGTAGATCCTGAATGTCCCAGCAGGACGACATCAGGATTTATTTCTATGGATTTAGCTACGATAGTTTCATGAGGCATGTTAGAATAGTCGGCATCTAGAAGCTGTACGTGGTGTCCATCATCTATGAGTGGTCCTGCAATAGATAGTAAGCCTAGTGGAGGAAGGTGCTCATTTGGCATACGGCTGCCAATAGACAAGTGAGGAGGATTGATAATAAGTATGTTCATGATTGATTTTCGAAAATTTGTTTTTTGAGGAGAGACACATCTAGCGAAAGAGAGTGCTCGATATCTATTTTGTGAAGAGGGTAGGAATGTTTTCCTCGTTGATATGCTTTTAGATAATCAGAAAAGTACTCTGGCATTATGAGAATCCCGAGTAAAACTACTCCTATCTGATAGAGACTTCTTTTGCCATTTCCTAAGAAGAAGTATTGAAGTTCTATTTCTCCTTTCACCTCGGTACTGTATCCCGTGATGACATGGTAAGCATCGTGACGTTCCAATCTTGGAATGAGTTGGAAGTCATGATGATTTAGAAATCTTCCCATAGCGAGACCAAGTGATTTGTTTGGATAGGCAAGAAGTTTTTCTCGGGTGAGTGCCCAAGGAATTTTGCGTTTGAAAATAAAGGCGTAAGGCGTCTTGGATATATTAAATAACCAAACGCAAAATTTTTCTCTAATAGTCATGGCTTCTTTTTGAAAAGTACTTTGAAAAACAAAGTGATTGTATAAAAAAATAATTTCATTGGCTGTTTAGTAATTTTTCAAGTGCATTTAGATGAGCTTTGAATGCTTTTTTACCTTCTGCAGATGCCTTGTAAGTGGTCTTGGGTTTCTTACCTACAAACTCTTTAGTGACCTTGATGTATGTCAGCTTTTCTAGAGAATTAGTATGACTGGCCAGATTACCATCTGTTACTTTTAAAAGTTCTTTTGCGGTATTGAAATCTACCTCATCATTGACCATAAGGATGCTCATAAGTCCTAGCCTTATTCTGTTTTCAAATGCTTTGTTTAAGTTCTCTATCATATCGATAAATTCTTATGAGGAGGTCAGATAAAAGGTCTGACCTCCTTGAGAATTATTATCTATCAATGCTTTTTGTTCCGATATTGTACCAATCTACTTTTCTACTCGCGATCATTACAGCCGCCAAAAATAGGAACAACCCAATACTTCCAAACAATAAACTGTATTCTGCCAGTTGGATAATGATATAAATAAATCCGTACAGAACAGTAAGAATGGTAAACATGATTAAGGATTGTTTATTGGATTTGAGCACGGATGCGGTGTACACTGTGATGAGCAGTACCACAGCAAAGCTACCAATGAAGTATGCAAGGTTGAACCCTAATTGCTCAGAGATGGACAGTAGCAATACATAAAAGAGTATCAATACAAGTCCTATGAGTATATACTGTATTGGGTGAATTTTTTTCTTGCCGAGTATTTCTATGAAGAAGAAAGTCAGAAAGGTCATAGCAATGAATAGTATGGCGTATTTAGCACTTCTCATTGTTTTTTGATAAGGTTCTACATCTAGTAGCAGCTTCACTCCAAATGTGCTTGAGTGAACTTGCTGATCAGAATTTGTCCAAGCCTGTGGGAAGTTTCTGTTCAGATGAAGGACTTTCCAATTGGCCTCAAATCCAGTTTCAGTAACGTCACGTTCTGTTGGGAGAAAAGTTCCATAGAAGTTTGGATTTGGACACGAGCTTTTTAGGTTCACGTGCGTCACTTTACCGACAGGTATGAAATTTAAATCTTCACTTCCTTTTAGATTCAGGTCAAAATGAAACTCAACTACATCGTCCTGGTGAAATGCAAGTGGAGCACTTACGCCTGAGTTAAAATTGTCTCGTATATCTATTCCAGGATTGAAATCAAAAGTGTCGTCACCCCAATGCATGGTGATTCCGTCTTGCACTCCTGTAAGATCCGATAAACCAAGATTTATAGTCGCTTTGTTCCATTGAGCAGTAGCGGGAATATTACTCATGGATTTAAGCTCGCTTCCATCGAATGTCCCAGATATACGTAGTTGTGATGAATAAGCGATCACATCGTATATACTTCTGCTAAGCAATGAAGTGTCTACGTTTCCCTCGATGTTTAACTTGCTTGGGAGCAGATGTATATGTCGAGTTTCTAGTCTCTTTTTTCCATCTACTACGTCACGTACAGCTGTATATGGTATGGTAATGATTGGACCAGTTATAGTTTGACTCTGTCCCCATTTGCTACTTATCTCACGCTTTACGTTTTCTTGATTTCGTTCACGTTCGCGAATGATATCTTGTACCATAAATGATGGTATAAGTAGGAGTAATATTAATACACCAATCATCATTACCTTGATGATGGCGGAGTATCTTTCTGAAAATGTTGGTTTGTGTTCCATGCTGTTCTTCGTTAAATGGTTATGCTCGTTCATATTTTAACCACATGAATGTTCCGTAAATTATATGGCCTATACCAAAACCGGCAGCCCAAAGGAGCAGTCCATGTTGTGGCAAGTAGAGGGCAATCACACCCAGTATCACGTTGGAGACTCCAAGAACACGAATGTTATGTAAGGTGTATTTACTTCCATTGATAAGTCCAAGACCGTAAAAAATAAGTAGAATGCCTGCCGTAAGGTTGAGGCATGTTGTGTTTAGTAAAGCTCCTAGGAATAGTGCACCCACGGACATCGGAAAGCCTATGTGTACGAGCATACGCAAGGCGGTCTTGCTAAACATTTCTTGATTGTTTTTCTTAGCCTTTTGCAGAGTGAGGACAAATCCAGTAATAAGGGAAGCAACCATGACTCCAATCCCGATGGATATAATTTCTAAAATTCCAGGGAGTTCAGAGCCAGCCTGTTGGATGAAGTATGCTCCAAAAAGAGAATAAACTCCTGCCATAATTCCACTCCATCCACTTAAGGAAAGAAAGCGTGTCGATTGCTCCATAAGGGAGCGTATTTCTTGAAGGTCCTGTTGGTGCTTTTCTTTACTCATTGTAAAAGTACTTTGTGTTGCAAAGTTAAATTCAAATTATTGTTTTGCAAATGAGAGATGGTAGATTGGATGAAATGACTGATTTATAAGATGAAGCGTGCGACCATATGATCTTGTTTATACAGGAGTTGCCCGTTATGTGTTTTTTTTACTCCAGTCAGTCGCGAAACCGTATTCCACGTTGGAGTTTATTCATCATTTCCATTATTCGGTTGGCCTTAGTTTCTTCTTTTTTTGCGGAATATATCCAGTCCAAATAGGCTTTTTGATCTCCCTCAGATAGGTTGAGGTAGGTCTCGTATGTTTTCTTTGGTTCAAAAGAAAAGCACTCAATAATTTCTTTAGGGGTTTCCAATTTGGATTCATCAGAGTACAAGGTTACGTGTACGAAGTCTCCTTCTTCTTTTTTGATCTTTTTTCTGATAGCAGCTTTGACTGGAAGAAATAATCGACCATTGCCCGTAGGCATTAGTTTGTACTGCTTTAACTCAAAGTCATCTATTGACCCACGTACCTTCACCCATCCAAATGGGTTTTTTGGATTTTGCAGTACCTCAGGAATCTCGGCATAGGTCCATCCACCTTTCCCAGGAAACTTCTTGAGAAGGTATTTGGAGCTTACTATGGGTTTTTCATTATGGGCCATGGAAATGGTACGGAAATAAGTTTCATTACAAACTTACCCAATCTTGTGTACAGTTATGGAAAAAGGGCTTTCTATGATTTGGTGGATAGACATATCTTCGCACCATGATTTCATCACTATCAGGAGACGGACGTATTTGGATTTATGTAGCCAAAAGATCTTTGAACGATTCTGAGGTTTCTCAGATCAAGTCTAAGTTAGCTGATTTTTGCTCTTCGTGGGCCGCACATGGAAATCAACTAAGTGCTGGTTTTGAGGTGTATTATAATCAAATACTAGTACTCGCAGTAGACGAAAATGTAGCTCCCGCTACTGGGTGCAGCATCGATAGTGCTAACGCTACCTTTCAGGAAATTGAAACTGAGATGGGATTGGATTTATTCAATCGTATGAACTTGGCATTTGTAGATGATGAACGAGTTAGATTGATCAAAATGAATGACTTGAATCAAGCATATCGCTCTGGCCTTATCAATGAGGATTCTAGATTTTTAGATAATACGATAAGTACACTAGCTGATTTTAGAGAAAGGTGGGAAGTGCGTTTCGATACAGCTTGGGCATATAAACGAATCAAAGTAACTGTATAATCTTGGCGAAATTTTTACTTATAGAATCTTCAGGAGATGTCTGTTCAGTAGCTGTTTCAATTGATGGAGCTATTGTTTCTGAAAAATCTGTTTTAGAAGCCAATTCTCATTCTACCTATTTAGCCACTTTTGTAAATGAAGTTTTGTTAGATGTTGGCTTTAAAGTTTCGGAGTTAGATGCTATCGTGATAGGTGGCGGACCCGGGTCGTACACCGGACTTCGTATTGGATGTAGTCTAGCAAAAGGGTTGTGCTTTGGTGCGAATATACCTCTCATAGCTTGCTCAACTCTAAGAGCATTAGCTTCTGCTGCGATAGATGAGCATCCTAAATCACAAAGAATAATTTCTTTGATAGATGCAAGGCGTATGGATGCCTATTTGGGAGTTTTTGATAGAGAAATGAATGCTATCGTGGAAGAGCAGTTTATCACAATAGACGAACAATTGGCTGTGGATTACCTAATTGATGACACGGCTATCGTGGGAAGCGGAGCTTCCAAATGGGTGGAAGAGTATTTGCAAGAAAAATCTGTATCTGTCACTAAATCATTGCTTTATGCAAGAAATTTGCTTCCGGAAGCAACCCAAAAATGGAAGAGCAAAGAGTTTGTGGATGTGGCATACTATGAACCGAATTATATCAAGTCAGTTTTTGTGACAAAGCCCAAGCCTAAATTTTAGCACAAGGGTATAAATCGATGGTATGATACTCCTATATTTGCCATCCTTATTCGCAGATGAAGATTTATGCTTTAATAGCTGTTCTATTATTCTCGTTCAGTGCTAGTGCACAGACGTTTGACGAGAAAACAACTAACTCATCCAATGTTAGACTGAATGTGACCAATGCAGGAACGTACGGAAATGCATTTCGTGGGTATCGTGATGGTAGTGGAAAACCTAGCGGAGAGTATCCAGCAGGAAGTGGAGTAGAGCACGTTTTCGAGAGCGGAATATGGTTCGGTGGACTGATCAATGGTAGCAATGTAGCGGTAAGTACCTCTGCAGTAGATGCTCCACAAGGGTACAGTACTGGAGCAGCAGGATTTGAATTCTATCCAGAGCAAGGAGATGTCCTTAAAGAAGTTTCTTCACTTAGAAATAGTCCATATTTTAGTCCTTCTGCAGTTTCGCATCAGGATTTTATAGCTTTATTCTCAGACAAGAATGTACAAGTGCCAGGAACCAATACGCAAATTGGGTCGCATACGGATCCTTTATATGTTGACGTGACTGCTCGATCATACAATTGGAACTATAGCTTTAGTGATTTCTTTGTTATACTTGATTACGAGATAGAGAATGTTGGAAGCAATACGATAGACAGTGCATATTTTGGCTTATGGGCAAATACTGTAGTTCGAAATGTAAATGTGACTCCTGCTGGTAGTGGAGGAGCTGCTTTTTACAACAAAGGAGGAAATGGATATATCGATAGTTTACAAATGAGCTATTGCTATGATCATTCTGGAGATGAAGGATTTACGAATAGTTATGTAGGTCAAAAGTTTTTAGGAGCAGAGGATAAGAACGGATTCCAACACCCAAACTCCAGTTCAAGATTCAATGCACATTATAATGCGTGGCAATTTAACAGTACCTCGGATCCTATCTATTTTCAGCCTACAAATGACAATACACGTTATCAAAAGATGACTCGAGGTCTCAATACACATCCTTGTTGGGATGCCAATAATACTACGAACGCTTCTTGTGGATCAAAGAGTTATCTCGAACAACTAAATGAAGCGGGCAATAGATCGGATTTGGTTTCAGTAGGTCCTTTTTTAGATTTTAAACCGGGCGATAAGATTAAGGTGAGCTATGCTTACATTTTTGCTAAGAAAAAAGAAGACGGGAATCCAAATTCAGACAACAATGCCGTTCAACAAAGTACGTTCCTTTCCAATGCCGAATGGGCACAAACGGCTTACAATGGTGAAGATCTTAACTTTAATGGAGTTTTAGATGCAGGCGAAGATTTGAATGGCGATGGCATATTGACTCGATTTATTCTACCGGCACCTCCGGAGATACCAAATACCAAAGTAGTGACTTCTGAGAATCACATTGATGTCTATTGGGCTGACAATGCAGAGTCGAGCATCGATCCTATAAGTCAAAAAATGGATTTTGAAGGATATCGTATTTACCTAACTAAATTAGGTTTTGATGTCACTGATGTGCCTAATCTACAAAGAGATTTGATCAAAGTTGGTGAGTATGATATCGCAGCTAATGGATTCAATTATGAAACCGGATTTGAGAGTGTTAGACTTGATGAGCCTGTTAGATTTGACGGCGATACCAATACGTATTGGTATAAGTATAGTATTGATAGTGTTTTGAATGGATGGCAGTATGCTTTATCAGTCACAGCTTTTGATAGGGGAAATGCAGAGAGTAATTTAGAGAGCTTGGAGAGCAGTTTGTTGGCTAACAATTTTAGAGCTTTTGCGGGGAAGCCAGCAAATGAAAATCTGACAACAAATAAGCCTTTTGCATATCCTAATCCATATTATGCTGGAACTAGTTGGGAAGGGAAGAGTAGCTTTCAGGAGCAAAGTCGAAAACTATACTTCGCCAATTTGCCAGCGAATTGCGAGATATATGTATTTACCGCTGCAGGAGATTATCTGGATATGATCACTCACAATGCTCAATATGATGGTAGTGATATAAGATGGAATCAGACATTTGGGGCTGAGAATGCAGACAATAATGTATTTAGTGGTGGAGAACACGCTTGGGACCTCCTCACAGAGAATACCCAAATAATAGCTAGAGGCTTATATATATTCACAGTTAAAGACTTAGATACAGGTGAACTTTATAAAGGAAAGTTTGCCATCATCAAATAAAAATTTTAATCAAATAGAAAATGAAAAAACAATTACTTTCAGTGGCATTAGGACTTTTTACAGTTCTTTTTGCTAGTGCTCAAACTTCAGTATCTGTGCATGATGTCCAGTATATCAGCCCTACAGATTTAGGAAACTGTCTAGACTTAAGTGCGTACGACGGTCAGACTATTAAGACAGTAGGTGTAGTGATGCATGATGGAAACTTAACGGAACTATCTTCAGGTTCTGTTAATGGTGGATATCGTCCAGGTGTTCATATTTTGGATACAGCTGCTCATGGTGTTATGGGAAATTTTTCAGGAGTTCAAATTCACGGTGTATACACTGATGGTAGTGGACAGTCTCAACCAGTGAGCACTTTGGATAATTTAGTAGCCGGGATGATTATCGAGGTTACAGGGACAGTGTCAAACTACCAAGGGGAGACTCAAATATATCCTTCAGATAATTCTTCAGTTTCGGTTATAGGAACTACCTCAGCAGTTGAAGCGGATACTATTGATCTTGGATTATTGAATGACAATACAAGAACAAATAAGTATGTGTCAGGTGAGGAATGGGAAGGTTCATTTGTTTCGTTTAAAGATGTGACAGTAGTTGGTGTAAGTGTATTTAGTGGAAACAGAGTAAGTTTTGACGTTTCAGATGCAGATGGAAATACAATCAATGTTTCTGATAGATTCTTAGTTCAAAAAATGGCTTCACGTACGTTGGTAAACCCTTCAAGTCCTCTGTCAGAAGGAACTTTTGTTGCTCCAATTATAGGGACTAAGTATGCCTCATTGAGTGGTATCATTATGCACTCTCAAAATGGTTGTTCAGGTGGAACAGGTAGAGGATACGAATTGAATCCATTTGCTGCTTCTCACTACAAAGTAGGAGATACTCCTCCAAGTATATCAGATGTGACTAGAGATCCATTAGTGCCTACTAGTGCTGCTACAGTTATGATCTCAGCTAGAATCATTGATTTTAACGGGACAGTAGATGATCAGAACTTATACTACTCTGATAACGTTACAGGTCCATTGTCAGCTTTTACTAAAGTGCCTATGACTCTAAAAAGTGGAAGTTCAGATGAGTATGAAGCTAGTATTCCAGCTTTTGCAGATGGTACTATCGTAAGATACTACATGACTGCAGAAGACAATGATGCGAACGTAAGCTATGAGCCATTTACGGCTGGATCTGCAAGTGAAGCTACGGCATTCTATACAGTAAGAGATGCTGGATTGACTATCGCTGATATTCAAAAAGTACTCGACCCAATGCAGGATGCAAGTCCATACAACGGAAAAGAAGTAACTGTAAAAGGATATGTTACTGCTAGTGCAAAACCTTATGATTTAGAAGATATCTATATTCAAGACAAAGATGCTACAGAGTGGGGTGGATTGCACTTGACAGGAAACGCAGATTTGCTTGACTTGTGGAGAACTCAAGAAGTAGAGGTAACAGGAACTATACAAGAGTCGTTTGGCTTTACGGAGATGGTAGTAAGTTCTGTTTCTAAAACAGGAAAAACTGCTGAAATTGCACCAATCGAACTTCCTGTAAGTGATAGTGCAGGTAGAGTTAATAGAGGATTAGAGAAGTATGAAAGTATGCTTGTGAAGTTTGTAAATAGCAACGGAAAAGTGAAAATCTCAAACCCTAGATTGAATCCATTTGGTGAGTACACTATAGCTACGGATACTGGTGCATCGTTTGCAAACAGTACTAAAGTACAAGCAGGATCTAAGAACAGTAATAATAATTCTTCTCTTTGGGTTTCTGTAGTGTCTGATAGCTCTTTGGAAAACAGCAATGGTATTATGGAAGTTCCTTTGGTAGTAGCTACTAAGGAAATGGATATGGATGCTCTTGTGGGTATCTTATACTACGGGTTTAGCCAGTATGCTGCTAAGCCAAGAAACAATGACGACTTAGTTGGATTCAGTGTAAAATTGGATACGACTAATTATCCAGAGATTGTTTCTGTGAAAGAAATAGTTGAGTTAGGTGTTTCTTTCTATCCTAATCCAGTAGGAAGTAAATTGAATATCACTATTGAGGATAGCAAGCCAGGTTTGGTATCTGTAAGAAGTTTGGAAGGTAGAACACTAATCCAATCTCCGCTATCTGGAAGTGCATCTGTAAATGTTAGTAATCTTAGCAAAGGGTTGTATATCCTTGAGTTCACTAACAACGAAGGTCAAAAAGCGACGACTAAGTTTATCAAGCTTTAATGATAGATTTTCAAAAAACATATTTAAACAAAGGACTTAGCACATTCGTGCTAGGTCTCTTTGTTTTTGTTTTTTCTTGTAAAAAAGGAGAGCAATTGCCTAATGCAGCTCCGGATACCTCTATAGCTATAGAGAGTATAAATCTTTCAGGAGATAATAGGCTGAACAGTACGGTAAACTTGTCTTGGTACGGTACTGATGTGGATGGATTCATCCAATACTATGAGATTAAGATAAATGATGGGGAGTGGACAAAGACAAATGTGCAGGATAGCACATTTTTGTTTAACATAGACCCCAATGAAGATTCGACAGATATAGACTTCTATGTACGATCATTGGACAATGAGAATGTATATGATCCTACGCCGGCATATCTAAAAGTGCCATTAAAAAATAGTCCGCCAGTGGTTACATTTGAGGAAGAAAGTTTACCAGAAGACACTACCAATTTAGTTGTCACTTTCAGGTATTTAGCCTCAGACCCCGATGGCAACTCCACATTGAAAAAAGCATATCTACGTGCAAATGATGGAGAATGGACAGAGATAGACCTAAATCAAAAACTAATATCTGTAGTGCCAAAAAACACCATGTCTCAAGGCATTGGAGAAGCAGATATATACTATGGAATCAATGCTAGTCCGTCTGCCACTTTGGATGGATTTGTGAATGGTGGAGACAATATCCTACAATTAAAAGTAAGCGATATAGCAAATTCTGAAAGTGCTATTGATAGCACAGATTCACTTTTTGTTAAGCATCAAACTGCGGACCTTCTCGTACTCGGTGGGCACAATAAAAATATTACTGCTAAGTACGAAGAGTTAGTAAATGCGAATTATGCTAAAGCTGATTTTGTGGATTTTGCAGGAAATGGCGGTTTAAATCAACCCAAGTTTTGGGATCCTTCATTTAGGTTATTGACTCAGAGTTATGATAAGTTCTTCTTTCATACAGAAGAAGGAAATTTCAGTAACCCACTAACAGGAGCTGATGGTAAATTGTTAGATTTTGCAGCACCTATTATTCAGAAACTGATAGACAGCGACAAGAAGGTGCTGATCTCAACAGCATTTGCTACAGGTGCAGACCTAGCCACTATAGGAGGTGTTTTATCTATAGATAGTTTCAGTCCGAGTAGAGGCCAGGCGTTTTTCAAGAACGATAGTTTTGCTACTAGTTTGGATGTAGACTATCCTGATTTACAGCCTGCTAATTTTTTATTGGCTGCAGATCCTTTTTATCCTTCTCTGGATGCAGAAGTACTGTACAATGCTCAATTGACACCAAGTGGTGGGTGGACTGGTCCTAGAACTATAGCCATAAGAAGAAGAAATAGTGGTGGAAATGTGAATCTTGTTATGTTCTCTGTAGAGTTGCATAAACTGGATAAGCTTAAGGCAAATCAAAATCAAGTAATCTCTAAAATCCTAAATGAAGCATTTAATTGGTAGTATAGTTGGATTGTTGCTCACAGTCGTGAGTATGGCTCAGACAGGTACTCTTAGAGGTGTGTTGACTGATGAAGAAAGCGGAGAGAAACTAGTAGGAGCATATGTCCGTATAGTGGGAACCTATGGTGCGGCTATTTCCGAAGTAGATGGTTCTTACCTGATAGAAGGTATCAAACCTGGGACATATTCTATAAATGTTTCGTTTATGGGGTACCAGCAAAAAATCTATAATGATATTGACATCGTTGCTGGTAAGCCTAGAGTCTTGAACATTAAGATGACTTCTCAAACAAATACTTTTGAGACAGTCAAAGTAGTTGGAAAGAAGAAAGTCGTGGAGTTAGATGATGCTAAAAGTACCATCACATTAAACAAGAAAGATATAGCGGATATGAATGTGCGAGATGTACAAGAGGTTATCGCTATACAAGCAGGTGTGTCAAAATCGCCGGATGGAATTCAGATACGTGGAGCAAGGGTATATGAGACATCTTTCAATGTAGACAATATTAGTGCACAGGATCCTCTTGCAGGTACAGGTTTTGGCGTGCAAGTAGCAAGTGGTTCTATCGGAGAACTTGAGCTGATCACAGGTGGAGCAGGTGCAGAGCATGATGGAGGTACAGCAGGTGTGATAAGTACCACAATCAAGGAAGGTTCAGAGAAGTTTGAAATGGCAGGAAGCTGGCAAAGAGATAATTTTGGTGGTAATCCAAGTTACGGATGGAATACGGATATCGCTGAGTTTTCGTTCGGTGGAAAGTTCAAAATAAAAAAGAGGAAATTCTACTTCTTTAACAACGTTACTGCTAACCTAACGGATTATTACTTTGGTCCAACAGCTAATCAATTGCATAGCTCACTGTTTACCAATGACAGTATGTGGGCACCTCGTCAGGCTAACCAATTTACGCATACCATCAAGCTAAGTCATGAGCTGAATCCAAAGACTAAAATTTCTGTAACCAACCAACATAGTCTTAGTATAAATCAGAATACAAGAACATTGCAGATTGTAGGATTTGATGCGATATTAAGTCCTGGTTTTCAGTTCAACAGAAGTCTGAATCTAGATAACGCAACGACGTATACACACCATTCCAACCTTACCGCAATAAATGTTCGTCGTACGATTAATGAAAAGCTCGTAGGGACACTGTCCTTAGGTAGGCTTTTTACAAACCTACGTGCTGATGCGAATGGAAGAGATTTTAGATCTGAAAGTGTTGACCAGGTTTTTGATGAAGAGAGTATCGTCACAGACCCAATAACAGTTTTCAATCCTAATGGCCCTATACAGTTTGTATTGCCAGGTCCAGGATTGATAAACAATGGTGGAATCAGTTCTACATGGCACGATCATTATGCTCAAGAGTATACGATTAAAGCAAGTTTTAGATACTATCCGGAGACTAAGGTTCACCAGATGAATTTTGGGTGGGAGCAGAAGCTAAACGAGTACCAATGGATAGACGTAACCAGACCATGGGTTGGAGCTCCTATAGAGATCAATGACAGCACTTCTACTCCAAGTATCAGCATAGGATCTAGTAATGATATTTGGAGCGTAAAGCCAAATAACGGCGGTTTATTCTTTAGTGATAAAATCACCTATAAAGGAATCATAGCGAACTTGGGTATGAGATTCAATTATTGGGCACCTGGAAAATTTGCAGATGATGCTGTGGCAAATCCACAAGCACCCGTGATAGATCAAGTCCGTAAAGATTATGAAAGTCACACTGTTAAGGTTCTTGGCCTTAGATACAAGGCGAGACTCCTTCCGAAGATTAATGTCTCATTTCCGGTAACGAGTAACAACGTACTATACTTTAACTATAGTCATAGTATGAGATTGCCGCATCCAAGATTTGTTTACGCAGGTTTGGATCCAGAGTATCAGGACAGAAGTTTCCTTTCGTTCCTAGGTAATCCTGACCTTAATCCAGAGGTGAATGTGTCTTACGAGCTTGGGTTTAAGGCTCAGATTAAGAAAAGCATAGGATTAACTCTTGCTGCATACAACAACAATAGGTTTGACTATATCGTCAGTCGTAAGGTTATCGTAAATGACCAAACGGGAAGACCTGTAAGTAAAACGATGTATATCAATCAAGATTATGCTAAAGTGCAAGGAGCAGAAGCGAACATAATCTGGAGAATGACTTCGTATCTGCGAACATTTACAAATGTGGCTTATCAGCTAGCTAAGGGTAAAAGCAATAGTGCAAGAGAAAGTAGCTTGCAAATAGAACAAAACGGAGAGGTGCCTTTGAGTACTGAAAACTATTTAGCTTGGGATAGACCTTGGAACATCAATTTAGGAGTTGTTTTTTCTCCTGATTCTAACTTAAGGTTTTACAAAGATTGGTTGAAAGGAACGCAGATATACTTCAGTGGTTCATACCAAAGTGGATTGAGATATACGCCACAGATTTTAGAGAGTTATAATGCATTAGGACGTCCGGAGTATGTTTCTGATTTGAGCAGCTACTTAGGAGAGAGAGCTACACCTTGGATCAATGGAGACATTAAGATTACTAAGACCTTTGCTAATGAGAAAAGAAAAGGAATAACGCTAAGTGTAGAGGCGAGAAATGTGTTCAATAACAAGAATGCCCAAATCATCAATACAGTGACGGGTAGAGCTTGGGAGCCGGGAGATGATGTCCCAAACAATTGGAGAGATGACAGGTACTTAGGTCCTGAAGAAAGTGGCACTCCTCCAAACAACCCTGCCAGATATCAAGCACCAAGACAGATACTCTTCGGAATAAGCTTTAGATTATAATGCCTGCGGTTCCAATATTAGTTATGCTCGTTATGAAGTACGTTAAGAAACGTAGAAAACGTAGAGCGGATTAACTTTAGAACCTTACAGAAAAGCTTCCTGATGAAGTAATAGTATTCCCATCATTGTCCAAGAACTTTGCATCACACCACGTGAAATGCATCCATTCATCATTCGTTCTTTCCATATACAGTTTTCCTTCGTAAGCAGGATAACTAAATTCAGAATCTGACCTGAAAAAAAGTTGCATAGTTTTTTCTGATTTGGATAAATCAAATACGTATTGATTGTATAAATCTTCAAAATCTTTAGTTCCGTAATACTGAGATTCAAACTTTTCGCGATATCCTAAAGGTTGAAATGTACATTTCTGAAAACCAAATGAATTTCTATAATCTGGGCTATACCAACTTGTTGGATTCATAGGGTAATTGCTAATAATTGCATCATTATCAAAATTACAAGATGGAACTTCTCGTAGACTAGGGTCATCTGAGATTACTAAGATCTCGTCTCCTAGTTCTGTGTTCATACAACCAGAGATTGATACTATAAGTATAAGATAATATATGTACTTCATAGAGCTAGAATGGAATTCCTAAAGTTACTTCAAAGTTTAAAATCTGTTTCCTTGTTAGTCGCGAGTATACTTCTGTTTGTAGATTGGAAGCATCCTCCAATAGAAGGGAGGGAAGGTACCCAAATCGAACATTTGTATCTAATAAGAGAAACTGGGTTAGCATAGTGCCATACCCTGCCTTGGCATAAGCTTCTATCATTGTTCTTTTTTCTATAGGGTTTTGATACCTCAAGGTGTAATAAATATCGTTGCCCCTCCAATCTTCTAGCGATGCACTTATAGAAATGTAGGATATATCACTTTCAAAATTATGAATAGCAAGGCCGCCGCTTATGTATGTGCCTAAGGGCGATATTCCTCCTTTAAATTTTCTAAAGTATTTGTATTCAAGCTCTATTGATCTGTCCGTAAGCCTAGGAGTTCCTGTCACGTTTCGGATATGATATCCGTTTCCTTTATAATATATGTCACCGTAATCTATCCAACTACTCCACCCTCCTGCATCCCGACGTTCTACCGTGCTTTGGTATATGCCTACAGAAGTCTGACTGTAGTTAGCACCGATCCGAATAGCGGAGCTATTGGTCAAAGCATATTGTAGATTCGCCCCGAAAGCTTTATTTATTGAAAGGCCAGTCTCAACTCTCTTGTAGCTTGCCGTTTGTGGTTCATTGCTTATGCTAAATAAGCCAGTAAATCCTAATACAGCCTGTTTTCCAAAATAGCCTGACGTCTTTTCTTTTACATGGATTATTTGAGCAGATGAATGAAATGAAAAGAGTACGACACTAAATAGAGTAATATAGATTTTCATGGATTTGAATCATCCAATGATAAGATACTGATTTGAATATTACAAATGCTATTCATACTCACTCAGCTCTAACCAACGGTCAGATTTGGTGCTTATTTCTTCTATGACTTTGCCAAGTCTTTCTCCCGCTGAAGAGATCACATCGTAGTCCGTAGGATTATCTGCCAGCTGTTTTTCCAATTCTGCCTTCTCTGCTTCTAGTTCCTCCAGCTCTTTCTCTATAGTTTCAAACTCGTATTTCTCCTTGAAAGTGAGCTTGGTTTTAGGTGATTCCGTTTTGGGTTTGGAAACAGATTCAGAACTTTTAGCTTCCTTTTTTTGTTCTTTTGCTTTTTGTTCTTGTTCGAGTCTATACTCGGTATAGCTTCCATTGTAGTCTCTAATGCTACCTTGACCTTCAAAAACAAAAATGTGATCGACGATGCGGTCCAAGAAGTACCTGTCGTGACTCACGAGTAGTATACATCCTCCAAAATCCGCTAAAAAGGATTCCAACTTATTCAGTGTAAGAATGTCCAAATCGTTTGTAGGCTCATCCAGAATCAAGAAGTTTGGATTCTTCATGAGGACAGTGAGCAGATACAGCCTTCTTTTTTCTCCTCCACTTAGTTTTTCTACATACTGATGTTGCATCTGAGGAGGAAAGAGGAATAAATTGAGCATCTGACTAGCAGTCACTTTTTTTCCATTGGCTAGAGTGATTACTTCTGCCACATCTTTCAATACATCTATTACTCGTTTCTGTGGTTTTAGATGCTTCATCCCATCTTGGCTGTAGTATCCGAATACGATAGTATCACCACGATTGATTTTACCACTGTCTGGTTTTTCAAGATCCATCACCATGTTCAGGAAAGTGCTTTTCCCACAACCGTTTTTCCCAACTATGCCGATGCGTTCTCCTTTTTTGAAAGTGTAGTCAAACCCTTTAAGAATGACATTGTCATCGAAGCTTTTGTATAGTTTCTTTAGTTCCAGAATCTTCCCGCCGATTCTCGTCATTTTTACCGAGAGTTCTAAGTCTTGTGTTTTCTTACCACTTTTCGCTTTTGCTTCGGTTTCATAAAAAGAAGCTATACGTGATTTGGATTTAGTGGTTCGGGCTTTGGGGCTTCGACGCATCCAGTCTAGCTCTGTTTTCATCAGTTGTTGAGCCTTTCCTATTTCTGCAGCTTGAGCAGCTTCCATTTCAGCTTTTTTCTCCAAGAAGTAGGCGTAGTTTCCCGTGTAATTCTGCAGTCTTCCGTCAGTCATTTCTACGATTTGATTGCACACCGAATCAAGAAAATATCTATCGTGACTCACCATAAGGATGCTCATGGCAGAATTGCTTAAGTACTTTTCGAGCCACTCTATCATGTCCAGATCTAGATGATTTGTTGGTTCGTCGAGCAGAAGTAAATCAGGGTTTTGGAGTATAGCGAGGCTAATAGCAAGTCGTTTTTTTTGACCTCCACTTAGGGACGAAATTTGTTGATCGTAGTTGGTGATGGTAAACCGTGTAAGCAGCTCTTTTAGCTTTCTTTCAAAATCCCAAGCGTCAGCTTCATCCATAGCTGCAGATGCTCGTTCCAATACACGCTGAGTATCTGTATTGTAGTTTTTTGTCTGAGCTTCTAGGGCAGCTTCATACGCTCTAATAGTAGCCATGATATGAGTGCTACTGTGATCTATAAGCTCTTGAATAGTTCCTTCATCAAATTTAGGTTCTTGAGGAAGATAAGCTGTTCGGATTCCTTTACGTACACGTACAATTCCGTGATCGGGTTCTTCTACCTTAGCAAGTATCTTGAGTAGGGAGCTTTTTCCTGTACCATTATTTGCTACAAGAGCAATTTTGTCGCCCTTGTTTATACTCATATCAAGGTTTTGAAAGAGTATTCTTTCACCAAGATCTTTAGACAGATTTTCGCCGTTGAGGTAATTCATCCTTTGTGGCGGTAAAGGTATATAAATATGAAAAGGCTACAATCTCAATTTGATTGAGATGCTCAACACTATTGATTGATCAAGACCTTATGATAATATCTTTGGGTCTCAGTGACAATCTCAAGAAGGTAAAGTCCTGTCATGATGTGTCTTGTGTTTATTGTAGAGACTCCAGTTCTCAGTTTTTTATCACTGTATAGCAATTGTCCACTTAGGCTTCTAAGGCATACAGATTGAGCAGGTTCCAATAGCTTGATATTAATTATACCTGAACTGGGATTTGGATATACTTTTATATTTTTACTAAGGTTAAGACCTTTTGTATTTAGTACCCTTGGTACAAGTGCAATGGTATCCGAACGTCCTGAAACATATTGTGCTAACGGTATGCCCTCTACAAAGTATTTATACTTCTTATCTCTAACGGTATTGAAGTCACTATATATCATTTGATAGTACGGTGTGGAATCTATACTTACGTAGTCTCCGTCGTCTTCACTTCTATATATTTTGTAATGTGAAATACTATTTTGGCAGTTTGTCCAGTTCAAAGATATTTGATTCTCTGATACGATTCGTCCATTTAGATTTTTCGGGATATTAGCTTTATCAAATTGGTCAGAATCTGCATCTACAGAGTAAACAGCTAGGTCAATATTTCGGTTTGCAATGAGAGCATTGTTTCTGTACTCTGCTATATTAAATGAGATGTAATACACACCAGTTTCAGGGATAAAATATGTGTATGTATTCGAATTTTTGTCCATATTCGAGTATCCCAATGCCCCATAAGGATATTCTTTTGAGTATCCAGATTTGTATAGAACACTCCTAGACTGAGTAAGTGTTGGTGCAGGGTTTGGAGTAGAGTAATCGGGAGTAGCAGCTCCAGCCATTGGAGCAATGGTTGTGATTACAAGTGAGTCTCCTTCTGCGTCAAACTTAGGGAATTGATGTTTGAATGTGTCGTTAGTGTTTCCAATTAGAACACCTTTACTGTAATCTAGAAAAGAACTATTATAATATTTGGTTGGAGGAATTTCAGCTTTTAGGAAGAATGGTTCTGATGGTGTATTTAATTCTAAGATGTTTTCTGAGGTGGTCCTACAGCATAGTTCGTAAGAAATTGTATACTTGGATGTATTAGGTTTTAGTCTTATTAAACCTGTATATTTTGCACGATAGATAGATATCTTATTTTCCAAATTTGAATTTTCCATACATTCAAAGATGGATTGATTTGTTTCTTCAGAATACTTATGGAGTGTTATGACCTGGTTTAGAGGCTGACGTTCGCCATCTAAATATATTCCAATCAACGCTTCAGTTTGAAAATTCATAGTTGAGTTTATTTTGTCCCTGTTTAATGTAAGATTAACCTTATAAAT
>JBMYYN010000004.1:0-21511 GCA_049609445.1 Bacteroidia bacterium
CTACAGTTTTTATACTAGCCGTATGAGCAACTTCAACTTTCAAAGTATCCGTACCACACTCATTGAACGCGATCAATAAAGCTTGATAAAACCCAGATGCATATTTATGCGAAGGATTTAGATCGCTTGACTCTTCTCCATCTCCAAAAATCCACTTCAGGCTATCCGCATCTGTACTGCCATTAGTAAAGTCCACATTGAAACTATCTACCAACTCTTGGTTCTTATCATAAGTAAAGAGTGCTTCAGGCAACAATATCACACTTATATCAACCGTATCCCTAGCCTCACATCCGTTCACATCAAGCTTTGAAACAAAGTACTCACCTGAGCTTAGTACACTTGTAAATCTATCCGTATTGCCGTTATTCCACACATAGCCCGAACCTTCTTGAGCATCAAGCGTTTCATTTTCACATAAGCTTGTATCAGCACCTAAAAAGTCCGTCTCTGTTGTGAATATTTCTACTTGAATAGTGTCTGCTCCTTTACATCCATTTACATCGACTATGCTTACATCATATCTACCCGTTTGTAATACAATTATGTTATCACCTAGGCCACCATTACTCCATTTGTACTCCGCAAAACCCGGTAAAGTCAAGTGAACTAGTCCATCACATTGTGTAGTATCTTCTCCAAGATTAACTTCTGGCAATTCGAAAATATCTACAATTACTTCATCTGTACTTTCACAACCATTAGTTCCTATGACAGTCACTGTAAAGGTCCCAGACGAGTCAGTCGTGATATTCTGAGTCACTTCTGAGGTATTCCATAGATAACTAGCGTGACTTCCAGCATCTAACGTTACAGTACCTCCACATTGTTCTACATCTGTCCCCAGATATAGATTAGGCAAGGCTAGTATAGTGACCTCTGTGGTATCGTAGGCCAAGCAACCATTTGCATCTTCTACTTCGACGTGAACCGTAGACGTTGAAGTGATATCTTCAGTACTGCTAATCCCTCCCGTACTCCACGTATACTTCGTGAAGCTACCTGCGTCTAACAATATGGAACCTCCACATTGGACAGAGTCATTTCCCAGATTCACCGATGGGATATCGAATATATTCACTTGAACCTCATCTGAGTTTGTGCATCCATTGCTATCGATGACTTGGATTTCATACTTACCTGAAGTGGTGACACTTAAATTTTCTAACGTGCTTCCTCCTGTCCATAGATAGCTTGAGAATTTTCCTGCAGTCAAATTCACACTTCCTCCGCATTGATTTCTATCACCTCCTAGATTTACAGTAGGAATTGCATTTATTTTTACATCTATTGTATCAGAATCCTTACAACCTGATGAGTTTTCTACTTCCACCCAATACGTACCAGTACTCGATGCTATCAAAACACTAGATGTAGTTCCGTCACTCCATTTTACACTGGAGTATCCACTAGCATTTAGCAGCAGATATCCTCCACACAGGCTAGTATCATTGCCCAGGCTTATGGATGCAGCAGGAAGAATTGTTATAGTCACAATGTCTGAATTAGAGCAACTGTTTGAATCGGTGACGGTAACACTATAGGTACCCGAGCTGGTTACATTCAGGAGAGAATCCGTACTTCCTGTGCTCCAGGAATAGCTCTGATAGTCTCCGGGGAATAATTCTACCGACCCTCCACATTGAGTAGAGTCTGGTCCCAGTGAAAATACCGGTATATTGTTAATCTCTATTTCTATGGTATCTCTATCTGTACAGCTATTTGCATCCGAGACCTCAACCCAAAAGCTTCCGGTATTACTTACGGTAATACTGCTTGTGGTTGCTCCAGTACTCCACGAGTATGATGAGAAACTACCTCCTTGGAGCACCACATTTCCTCCACACTGAGTGATATCACTTCCCAGGTTTACCGATGGAACACTATATATCGTCGCTGTCATCGTATCTCTAGCTACACAGCCATTTCCGTCTGTAGCACGCACACTATATGTGCCAGAAGCCGACACTGAAATCGTGCTATCAGTGCTACCACTACTCCACAAATAACTAGTAAAGTCACCCGCATCTAATCCTATACTTCCACCACATTGTGTGGAATCCGGACCTATATAAACACTTGGTTGAGGATGTATTGTCACATCTATGGTATCATTGGCGATACATCCATTTCCGTCAGCTACCTCCACATGATATTGCCCTGTTGTGTCTACGCTCAAGCTTGACCCTGTACTTGCATCGCTCCACAAATAACTGCTATAACTTCCACCTGAAAGAACAATAGAGCCCCCACACAGTGTAGTGTCAGGCCCTAAATCCACAGTAGCATTACATACTGTATGCTTAATCATGATCCCAAAATCTTCTGACTCTCCAAAATTCAACGTTGCACATGGATTATTAGGTAAATCTGCAGTATCATCTGCCATTATTCTCATTCTTAAGAATGTATTTTTAACTGCAGAAGCTGGAATATCAATTGTATCGCTTCTATACCCCAAGAGTCTTGCTGTATATGAAATCATTTCCGTTAGACTATCAAACTGACCGTCATTATTGAAATCTATATATGCTCTTGTTCTATTGCTATATGTCTGTCCACCTTTGACTTGTAAGACAAAACCTGTATCAGCCACAGAGAAAGTATCTTGGCACACTCTATCGGTGTACTCCCCGTCAACATTCACACCTGACGAAGTATATTCTAAAGTCCCAATTTTCACCGCATGTACTCCATCATCATACGCTCCATTTATCGTGGAAGGAACGCAGCTAATAGGCTTTATTAAATCACAAAAAGTTGGTGTAGTTCTGAATGTCAAATCATCTAAGGCTATATCAGAATCCCAACTCGTCCCTCTTGTTGAAGTCAACCTTAACTTTCCGACAGCTCCATTCAAATCACCTAAAGAAACCGTCTCAATACTCCAATCTGCTGTAGAACCTGAGTGCTGCTGACCTGATAGAGTCAGTTGGTTCTCCCAACCCGCTCCTGTATCTATATCAAATGCTAAACTTCCAATCGTGCTTCCATACATATGGTACGCAAAAGAAAAATAGCCCGTATCTGGCATTTCAAGACACCCTGATTCTATAGAAGCTTTATTACCTAATACTGCGGGAGTAGATGACTCTGCGTATAGATAGTTTCCGGTACCTGAATTATCCGTAGCCGGCCCGGTAGTTCCCGACGTAGTATAATTCGAATCAATAGCCCAAGGATAATTTGCGGTATAGTCCAATTCCCAAATAGTGTCAATAGACGATGTGGAAATAGAACTCATTGCATCGAATGACTGAATGTGATCTGTAAAAGTCTCAGCACTTTCGATAGACACTGCATTAGATATTGAAATAGAATCTAAGTCTGTAGCCAAAGAGTCTGAGCACTTCAACTTGATGGTATAACTTCCAGAAGCATTGAACTTTATATATGGTGATGCTGAACTAGAGTCTGTGCCATTAGTAAAGGTAATTGTGCTCGGAGTAACACTCCAAGTATAATACTTGACATTTCCAGTACTTGTATTATTCATAGCAACACTACTGCCTTGACATGCTGTAGAACTGCCCACACTGAATCCAGCAATAATACTTGTATCACCAAACACATCAGATGTAAAAACTCCTCTTCCATGTGTGGCTACAGCAACCAAGTTGTCTGATTCTCTAATTTGCAACATATCACACCTCACATTGGCCAATCCACTATTGGAAGGATCCCAATCCACACTCGTAGCTCCAAGATCATCCGTAGACCATACTCCGACTTCTGTGGCGAGCAAAACTTGGTTTCTATTACTTGGATTGTACAGAGCCCATCTAACCGGCATATTGGGAAGGTTCCCTTCTTTATTTTGCCATGATGTTCCTGCATTAGTTGTTTCCCATACTGAGACTACTCCGTAATTAGAAAATGTCACTAATAGTTGACTATCAGATGCACCAACCTCTATACACGAAATATATCCTGATGGCAAATCATCATTTGGATCTAAGTCCACAGATACTGGTGAACTATTTGCAGCAGTTATCTTGTAGACTTCACCGCCATCGTTCCCAACAAAAAGGGTATTGGCAGAAAAAGGAGAGCACCTTATATGGGATGCAACTCTATTCCCAAGAGAATCTCCACCTACTTGAACAGCAGAAGCTGATATTGTACTAGAAATCCCCTTAACTCGATATAATTTATCAGCACTCGATGCTGCGTACACAATATTCGAGTCATTGTCGTAATCACAAGGATTGATAAATCTACCTGTGCTGTTACTAGTTATATTAGAAAAGCTAACACCTCCGTTGATTGACCTCCTAAAGTTATTTCTAACATACGAAGTCACTTGGTATGTAGGATTGTCTTGATCTATAAAACAAAAGCCGCCATCACCACCAGTCACTTCAACGGTAGAATTGATTCCAGAGGTCGTAAACTTATGACTCCCATTATCTTGAGCTCCCGCAAGCATGTATCCACTCCCAGATGAATCCTTAAGTGCTACAGAATAAAACTGAGTGACATTATATCCTTTTACTCTTTCAGCAAACAAAGTTGTACCAGTTGCACCGACATTGGATGAATAAGAGACCCCACCATCATTACCAAAAATAGCACTATTATTTGATGCCGGACTAAATATAATAGCATGCTGATCCGCGTGAACATACGGTTTACTGAAACCTCCATACCAATGAGAAATCGGCGACCAAGTACTCCCAGAATCTGTACTCTTATGGAGGTCTATTCCTCCAACCAAAACAATGGCCGAATTAGTAGGGTGAACTCCAACAGTTAAGTCATACCAAGCTTGCCCTCTAGTAAAATCTTTTGAGGCATCGTTTTGATACGTGGGAACAGTCAAGTTAGACCATGTAGACCCTCCATTGATGGTCTTCTTTATCCAAGCAACATTGGCAGATGAGTTCTGAGCTACAGCATAAACAATATTGGAATCCGAAGGTGCACAAGCTATTTCTACTCTACGAATAGTTCCGGCTCCCGAAGGCAACACAGAAGACCATGATGTTCCATTATTTGTGGATTTAAGAATATCTCCTGATGAAAAATAATTCCCTTTGGCGGCATAAATATCTCCATTCTCAGCAATCTCAATATCTGCAAACACACCAGAAGAAGCAGAAGACCAACTGCTACCACCATTATCAGAATATCTAAGTCCGTTTCTCGTAGCTGCAAGGACTCTACCTGTAGCAGTCACCGCAATTTTCTGGACGTAGTAATACGTGCTATTATCCGTGGAAGAGAGTTGACTCCAAGTCTGCCCTGCATCTGTTGATTTCCAAATCCCTTTTCCTCGAACCGCATCTGCGTTATACCATCCCTCTCCTGTTCCTACATAAAAAGTAGAATCATCCGTAGGGTCGAATGCGATACAGGTTACGGCCATATTATCCCAAAAATCATTGACGTTGACCCATGAAGTAGATGCACTTGTTATATCGGAATTATACCAAAGGCCTCCTGCCACACCGCCTGCCCAAACTTTTTTATATCCATTAGCAGAATCAGTGGGATCATACATTAATGCTCTAGTCCTTCCTCCGAAATTATCCGGACCTCTTTCCTCCCAGTCTATTCCAGAAATTGCAGTACCCATCACACTAGCGTTTATCGCCTTTACTCTTGCAGAGACTACGAACTTCTGCTCGGAAGGAACACTCAAAGTCTTAGGATCAATTGTCATATAGAAGTCTTGCTCTGCGGCAAGATCAGGCCTGTCGTACTTATCAATTTTCTTAACGTCTGCAGTAGTCATTCCATCATGTTCTGACGGAATATGTACGTTTATAAAACTATCCAATCTTGCCTGAACCTCTTTCTTGGTTTGTTGAGCTGCAACACTATGGCTAAAACCAACTAGTACAGTTGCAAACAGAAGTTTCACTTTTTTCAATTGAATATTTCTTGTAAATGTCATAAGCTTAGAATTTCGGGATTGTCGAAGATACTATTTCTCAAATAAAGGAGAACCAGGCAAAAAGAATATGACATTAGTTTGCCTCTATTTAGCTAATAGGTCGTAATAAAATCCTATTTTTGGCACAATAGGAGATGAAATCTCCAAAAAAGATCCAAGTCAAGACTACTATGAACATTGCGAAGTTAAAAAATCATATTTCTAAAAAAATTGATACAGAAATAGATCCTTCGATGTTTTACCACGGCTTGCATCACACATTGTATGTGCTCAAAGTTTGCAACCAATACATCCGTAGGCTGAAGATAGACAAGGAGAATGCCTATCTGCTTAGAACTGCGGCTCTACTACACGACATAGGCATCTTATGGACCTACGGGGATCACGAAGAAAAAGGCAAATCATACATCATAGAAGAGTTACCAAAGTGGGGCTATACAAAACCTCAAATAGACAAAGTATGTGAGTTAGTCATGGCTACCCAGTTGCCTCAAGAACCAAAAAACTTACTTGAAGAAATCATTTGTGATGCAGACCTAGATTACCTAGGCACCTCCTTATTCTATGAAGTTGGAGACACCCTATTTCATGAATTCAAATATCAAGGTATAGTAAAAGACAAAAAAGACTTTGATGATCTGCAAATCAGATTTCTGACAAATCATCACTATCACACTGAATATGGCAAGAGGTATAGAGAACCTCAAAAAAGGCAATATTTAGCTGAGCTTATCAAAAACAAAAAATAACATCATTTTATTCTTATATGCACACTGACAACAGTATACATTGGAAGTCAATTTTCTCACCATCAGCAGTTTTATACACTTTACTAGGAGTTTTATTTGCTACGTTAGCACTTAAAGGGTTTATGATTCCAAACCATTTTCTTGATGGTGGAGTCACTGGATTTTCTATACTTGCTCATGAAGTATTTCATGTCAACATTGGTCTTGTTCTTATCCTATTCAACCTTCCCTTTATTTTCATTGGATATAAAACCATGGGCAAAACATTTGCTCTGCAAACTATAATAGCCGTCGTTCTACTGGCAATATCCATGCAGTTAATCACCGTTCCTACGGTAACTAATGACAAGATATTGATTGCAGTTTTTGGCGGACTTTGTATGGGACTGGCAGTGGGATTCGTTATAAGGGGCGGTGGAGTTATTGATGGATTTGAAATAGTAGCTCATTACACCAACAAAAAAATTGGTTTCAGCACCAGCGAGATAATTCTCGCAGTAAACACCTTGCTTTTCCTATTGGCTGCATTTGCCTTTGGAATAGAAGCAGCTATGTACTCTATCCTTACATTTTTCACTGCGGTACAAACTGCAGACTATGTGGTGGATGGATTTGAAGAATATACTGCCCTCACAATCATCTCTAAAGAACACGAAAAAGTGAAAGAAATCATCGTAAAAGATTTCAAAAAAGCTATCTCTGTCTACAAAGGAGAAAGAGGGTACCTGCCAAACTCTTTTGACGTAAAAGCAGACTGTGATATCGTTATGACCATCGTTACGAGATTGGAAATACATCAGCTTCAGCAAGCTTTAACTGCTGTAGACCCTACTGCTTTTTTCTACGTTCAACGAATTAAGGAAGTAAAAGGTGGTGTTGTCAAAAGTGTAAAGAAACACTAAAGCTGCAATCATTCTAAGGGCTGGCTAGAGACTGAGTCCTTTTTACAACTACCTTTGCATCTCTCATGGAATCCTTTGATGAATTAAAGATAAGCAGACAACTGTTCAATGCTATAGATGATTTAGGTTTCGAAAAACCTACTCCTATTCAGGAAGAAGCATTTCCTGTGGTGATGTCAGGTTCCAATGTAGTGGGAATAGCACAAACGGGTACAGGGAAGACATTAGCTTATATGCTCCCTATATTACAAACGCTTAAATTTAGTAAGAGCTATAAACCTACGGTAATCATCCTCGTTCCAACAAGAGAACTCGTAGTACAAGTGGTAGAGCAGATTGAGCTTTTTACAAAATATATGTCTACACGAGTTTTGGGAGTATTTGGCGGTGTCAATATCAAAACGCAAATGGGACTTCTCACCCAAGGACAGGATATCGTGGTGGGAACGCCAGGTAGACTATATGACCTAGCCGTCAATAGATCTTTGATGCTCCAGGATGTAAAAAAACTGGTGATAGATGAGGTTGATGTTATGCTTGATTTGGGATTTCGATTTCAACTGAATAATATCTTTGAATTGCTCCCTGCCAAGCGTCAAAACATCATGTTCTCAGCTACAATGACGGAAGAGGTTGAGATTCTTATTAATGAAAACTTCATCAAACCTCAGTACATCGCAATAGCTCTCAGTGGAACTCCGCTTGACAATATTTCGCAGACTTGTTATCCTGTTACCAATTTTTACACGAAAGTCAATCTTCTGATTCACTTGCTCAAAGACAAGGAGACTTACAGTAAGGTTCTCGTTTTCATAGACAGTAAGAAAAATGCTGACAGGCTCTTTGAAGCCATGGAGCAAGACTACTGGAGTGACTTAGGCGTAATACATAGCAACAAGAGCCAAAACAATAGAATGGCAACTATAGAGCGATTCAATGATAACAACGCTCGTATACTGATAGCAACTGACGTTATAGCTCGTGGACTCGACTTAGATGAAATCACTCATGTCATCAACTTTGACACTCCAAAGTTTCCAGAGAACTACATGCACCGAATCGGCAGAACGGGTAGAGCCGAAAAAGAAGGTCAGTCGATTCTATTCTATACCGAAAAAGAAGAAGAGTGGAAGAAGAACATAGAGGAACTCATGGAATACACCATCCCTTCTATTGACTTTCCTGAAGATGTAAAAATAAGCAAGCAGCTTACGATAGATGAGCAACCTCGAATCATCGAAAAGAACCCTCATAAAAACACAAAAAGGGTTGCAGGCCCTAGCTTTCACGAGAAAAAAGAAAAGAATAAAAAAACTACTAATCTAGGTGGAGGTCAAAAAATAAAGCTCAAAAAAGCAAAGAAATATAAGAAACCTATCACTCGAGGGGCGAAGCCAAAAAGAAGATAGTTTTAAGTAATAAATAGTGTGAAGAGAAACGAAGGAAAGGAACAGGAACAACCTAATAATCCACTACACGGAGTTAAATTAAAAGAGATTCTAGAATTTCTAGTAAGTTACTATGGATGGGAAGGATTGGGAGATCGCATACAGATAAATTGTTTTTTGAGCAATCCAAGTATGGGTAGTAGCCTGAAGTTTCTGCGTAGAACTTCTTGGGCTAGAAATAAGGTAGAAAAACTTTATCTCGACACTATTCCAAAGTTTTAATACTTACTGATGAAAGCCGTATCCATTACTCATATTAAAAAAGAACTGCAACACTTGGAGAAGGAGCAGTTGGTGGATATCGTACTGCGGATGGGGAAGTACAAGGTAGAAAACAAAGAGCTACTGACTTATTTGCTTTTTGAATCACACGACGAAGATGGCTATATAGATATTGTCAAAGAATATATCGATGAGCAGTTCGAATACATAAACCTCCAGAATTACTACTTTATAAAAAAGAGCGTTCGCAAAATTCTTCGTACCATTAAGAAGTATGTCCGCTATTCAAAAAAAACAGAGACGGAAGCTGCTCTACTTATTCATTTTTGCAAAAGATTAAAAGAGATGGAACCGACCTATTCACGTAATGTGGTCTTAACAAACATGTTTGAAAGACAACTTGGGCTTGCTGAGAAAACAGTAGCTAAACTCCATGAGGATTTACAATACGATTATAAACTTGAGATAGAAGATCTCTTTTAAGATTTCTTTTTCAACTCAGCTATCTTGATTTTGAATGCTGCAAATAATAGCGTCATAAACGGGCTGATGTAATTGAACATCGCGTATATAAAATACTCGCCCACTCCCACTCCAAGAACACCACTCTGATACGCTCCACAGGTGTTCCAAGGAATCAAAGCAGAAGTCACCGTACCACTATCTTCCAATGTTCTACTTAGATTCTCTGGAGCTAGTCCTTTATCTGCATATGCTTTTTCAAACATCTTACCTGGCACTACTATCGCTAGGTACTGGTCACTGGCAGTAACATTAAGTGCCAAACAACTCGCAACTGTACTGGCAAATAATCCAAATACCGATGAAGCCAAACTCAATAATGCTTGACTAATCCGGCTTAATGCTCCAATAGCTTCCATAATCCCACCAAAGACCATAGCACATAGAATAAGCCATACTGTCCCTAACATACCTTTCATACCTCCTGCTGAAAACAAATCATTCAATGAACTATTGCTCGTCTCTATATCTATACCTGTGGTGATGGTGCTCATCAGAGATCTGTACACCTCAGTAGCAGAACCAGAGAGTATAGTGGGCTGAAAAATCAAAGCAAACAAACATCCAAGAATAGTCCCTACCAACAGAGCTACTAACGGATGCGTCTTTTTCACAATAAGTAGGACTACAACTATTGGAACTAGAAATAGCCATGGAGTTATGGTAAACTTTTCTTGAATGGCAATCAGTAGTTCTCCGGTCCCTTCCACAGATGACACATCATACGACAACCCTATAAATAAGAAAATAACTAACGTGATAAGAATAGAAGGCACTGTAGTATATGCCATATATTTTATATGTGTAAAGAGTTTGGTCCCAGCCATAGCAGCTGCTAGATTAGTCGTATCACTTAATGGACTCATTTTGTCTCCAAAGTATGCTCCACTGATGACCGCACCTGCTACCATACCAGCTGGTAATCCGATGGCCTTACCTATGGCCACCAAGGCAATACCAATAGTAGCACTGGTCGTCCACGAACTCCCTGTAGCTATAGAAATTATAGCTGATATAACCACCGCTGTAGGCAAGAATATTGCCGGGTTAATCAGCTTAATACCGTAATAAATCATCGTAGGAATCACCCCACTAATAAGCCAAGAAGCAGCCAATGACCCAACTAATAGCAGAATAAGAATAGCCCCTGAAACTGATTTAATGTTAGCACTCACATTAGTAAGCATATCATCGAGGCTGACCTTATTGAAATAACCCACTATAGCTGCTACTGCACCTCCGAGTAAAAGTATAAACTGATTGCTACCGCTTATCGCATCATCCTTAAATACAAAGACATTATACGCGAGCATTGCCACTAGAGCAAAAACGGGAATAAGTGCTTCCCATATATTGAGTTCCTTATTGTCTTTTAGTTGATGTTGACTCATGAGTTCAAAGCAAGCTATTTTTTTTGATTAGTCTGACTTTTTGTCCAACGGAACTTTTAGTTGATACATCAGATCCATTGATCGACTGTCATCTAAAACATCTAGGCCATATTTTATCTTGTGAATATCGTCATAGACAAATGTTCCAAATATTCGATCCCAAATACTCAGAATGTTACCATAATTGGAATCCGTCCAAGGTTGTTCAAAATGATGGTGAAACTTGTGCATGTTAGGAGTGACTATAACACTACTTAGGAGCTTATCTAAACCACGAGGTAAAACAATATTGGAGTGTGTAAAATACGTACAGACTACTGTTAGAATTCTATAAACCATATAATATGCAAATGGGATACCTCCTATCACTATTGCCAGCAAAGAAAACAACTCTCTGAAGATATAATCTCCAGGATGATGACGTGTACCAGTAGTCACATCTACGTGAGTATCACTGTGATGCACTTGATGAAACCTCCACAATACGGGGGTCTTATGCAATATATAATGCACAGTAAACTGAGCTAAAAAGTCTAGTAACATAACTGCTACAACTAACTCTAACCATACGGGTAATTCAAAAAGATAAAGAATGCCAAACTCATTCTGCTGGAGTGCTGAAAAAGCCCCGACGGTCAATAAACCAAACAAGACATTAATGAGTATCGTAGTCCCTAAAAGAACAAGGTTAGTTTTAGCATGCCTCCACTTATCGTACTTAAGTTTTATGGCTGGATAAGCTCCTTCCAACACCCAAAAAAGTGCCATACTCCCGACGATAAAACCTAGTTTCCCGAGGCTACTTAGGTTTTTAAAAAATGATAAAAAATCTTCCATATTTCACTTATACATTCCGAATATACAACATAATCAATGTTATGATTCATCATCCACCAAATTGCTATTTTGTCAGAAAAATGATCGACAATCCATTTGGACTACTTCTTGCAGTTACATACCTAAACGATAAATAAAGAATTAATGAATAAAATAATCAAGTTTTCAATCCTAGGTGGCCTTATCTGGCTTTGTGCTCAATATATGGATGGTATACAGGTGGAAGGATTTTACTACGCACTGATAGCGGCTATAGTCCTATCTATACTTAACACATTAGTAAGACCTATCCTTCAGATTATATCTCTACCTATTACCATTTTGACTTTTGGTCTATTCAGCTTTGTCATTACGGCCTTCACAGTAGAAATAATGGACTACTTCGTCACTGGAATAAATGTCGCATCTTTTTGGTGGGCTCTACTTCTTGGATTAATTGTATCCTTCGCCAATTCTAGCATAGATAGGTTCCTAAATAGAGATAAGTATACAAGCTACGAAGTAGTAAACTAAACCTACATCAACACATCATTTACCGAATCTATCTTTGGTGGGAGATTGGTTTCCCCCATCATTTCTTTTAGATCAATTTCTATCGTACGACATAAACTGAGCATTGGGATATCGTTAGGAAGTCCTTCGAATGGATTCTCTGAGTAGTCTCCTATCAGCTCCATCATCAGGAATACCCAGCCTACGATAACTGTAAATGGGATGGACAACCATGCTCCCCAATCACCGAAATCTTTGTAGTCGTGGAACTCAGTAACCATTCCAAATGGAAGTAAAAATATAAAGATGCCCACGAAAATGAAGCTCATACTCCCATACTGCCTTGGAAAAGGGAATTTCTTTATTCTCTCTGCTTTGCCTTGGTGGGTATAAAAATCATTCAGAATCTTTTGCAATTCCATATGCCTGAAGTCATCAATTATATGGTCCTCTCTAAGCTTCTTTAACTCCTGGCTTTGTACTTCTATGATTTGAGTAGCTGTATTCTGTGCATTTATGAGCTTTTTAACTTCTTCTTCTGGAAGACATTTAGGTAAGACATCTTGCGTAACCTTATCTGCAAAAAGACCGACACCAAATTTCTCTCTCCTCTCACTTGTAGTTTTACTTACAAATGTTCCTTGATTTATATGTTCCCAAGGAGTAGGCAAGAGTAATTGGCTTCTCAAAGAATACAACCAGCTAATATGTCGATAAATAAGCCGTTTGGTTATCGCTTCTAACTCGGTATTTGTCAAATCCTTTTCTCTAAACTCATTTGACACATATCCCCGTACCGTTGCTCCCCACATTCTACTGCTATTTACTATGGCTCCCCATATTTTTCTAGCCTCCCACATACGATCGTAAGATGAGTTGTTTTTAAAACCTAAATAAAAAGCAACCGCAGTACCAATAACCGAAAGAGGAAGCCACGGAATCTTAAAACCTTCATAGCCTAAGCTGTGCAGTAGTTCAATAAACGAGGTAGCTAAAACTGCCCAAATCGTGAGCCACACCATATGACCACCTGAAAAAGATAAAATTTGTTTTAATTTAAAATTCTTTCTAACGTACATTCATTGACAAAAGTACATTAAAATTTCAGTCCCTTGAAGTACAAAATGACCAGTAATATCCGTATGTACTCCCTTCTAAATAGTATAGACCTATACCCACTTTTGTACTTGTACTATTGAACATATTTCTGTAATGTCCTGGACTATTATACCATTGCATATAAGTACCTTTTGATGAACCTCTTCCAGCTGCAATGTTTTCAGAATTAACAAATCCTTTAGTATAAAACTTTCGGATTCTACTAAATGCATTTCCGACTTCAAGTAAGTCCCCATCAATTCGGTCATGTGATGAGTGATCAAAATAATTTTGAGTTGCCATATCGTATGAATGATATCTTGCAGCTCTTGCCAAATCTTCATCCCAGACAAGCGGTTTCATACCTTTCTCTTTTCTCGCTACGTTCAAGATTCTAAGCAGTTCTTTTTCTTTTGAAATACTAGCACTCTGGACCTCTTCACTACCCGTAGGCAATCCAAAATACTGCCCATTCCTAAATCCATTGATTTCCACTAATACCTTTTTAGGTTTAGGAATGACCCTTGGTTCCACAAGTTTCATTCTATTCGCTTTAGAATATAGGTTATCAGCCTTGCTGTCCATTCCTGCTTCATTTAACTGATTGATAAGTATAGGAACTTCACGTTCTAGGTTTGCTCGCAGGCCTTCCCACCTATGAAAATTCACCATTTCAGAAGACGTTTTAAGTCGCAATAACTTTCTCCCGTAGATAAGGGATTGACTCATGTCTTTATATTTATCCCTAACGCTCTTCTCATTCTTGTATCTATCATAATACACCAAGCTAATAAAAAAATAAGGCTCAGGGCGAGAACGATTTCTCTCAATCATTCTCCTGGCTATCAATTCACACTTATCTGGATTTCTATCATACTTTTTTTGCAATCTATCATACGCACGTTCATCAGACGACAGGAACCCCGTCGACAGAAAAAATGAAAGTATAATTGCGGATAACTGCATATTGTATTAATAACATAACTCCAAAAAAGGTAAATGCAGTATGTAAGCTCCGAGAAGTTAACGTTTTGAAACTGGGAGAATTTTCAGCTCGTTTTCGATAAAACCACAGGTAGATTTATATAATCCTTCGATATCTTCACCCAAGAATCCACTTGGAATACAATGATTCCCCGCCTCTGGGAAGACCACTTTTTCCTTCACAGCACTTCCGAGCTCTTCATACATTTCTAAAATGGCATCTACACTAACTGCTGAGTCTTGGTTCGCTTCATCTTTGAAATAATATCCTATATAAGTAGGAGCCTTCACTTTTGAAAAAACCTCTTTTGTCATTGTTCCTTCAATCATATTTTGAAGTTCCACTAATGACTCCAATCGATACTTTGTGTGCCAGTACTTACTAGCCTCACTACTCAAACTCCACTCATGATAATTACCTCCTTTGACCATACGAGCTATCTGCAACCCCCAGGGGCCACTAAGCAATGGAGCTTTAGAGTCAAACAAACGAATATTTGGCGAATAGCAAATCAAACTATGAATATCATTATCTGCAGATGCAAGGTAAAGTGCAGCAGTACCTCCAGTACTTGTACTCATGATAATCACCGTATCGCCTAATTCTCGAGCTACTTGTAGTGCTTCCTTAGCCGACTCAATGTACTTTTCTCCTGTAAAATGTAACATTGGCTCTTCCTCTCTAAGCCCATGTTCTGCTAATCTTGGTACGTACATATTCATCCCATAGCGAAGTGCTATATTTTCGTGCACGGGTGCACCCTCCATGGGGCTAGCAGAAAAACCATGCAAATAGAGCAAGACATACTTGGTCTTACGTCCTACACTATCAGCCCAAAGTAACTGGGAGTAGTTCTTGTCTCTAATATTTTTGCCTTCGTCTTGGGTTTCCAAATACGTACCAATATCATTAATAGAAAGAAGTCCATCCAATCTATCTCGAGACACCTCTGCATTTTCATTAAAAGGATCAGGTTTCGGTCCTAATAGAAAAACTAGTGCTCCTGCAAAAACCACCAGAATTGTTATTGTTACAAACTTCTTCATCAAACTAACTTTCCTCAAATGTATTTGAATTTTGGCACGATTGCCATAACAAAAAAGGCTCAATCTAAGATTGAGCCTTTAAATACTTTCAATATAACCTTACTCTACAAGAAATCCACTTTCCCAGAATCTAGGTTATAGTATGCTGGAACAATAACTACATCACCTTTCTCGACAGCACCTCTTACTATAGCTGATCTTGAGAGCATCTCTTGCCCTGTTACTCGTGCATTTGCTTTCACAACTTCGTTCACTGTAGAGCCTTCATGACATTGAGAAATTGCCGGCCCAATGTGTGCTAACAAGTGGTTTAGATTGTGCCCATTGTCTCCTCCAGCCATAGCAGCTGTAACCGCTCCACAACTTTGATGACCGAGTACTACGATAACTGAGCTACCTAAATGAGCCACAGCATATTCTATACTAGCGAGACTACTTGTGTTAGCAACATTTCCAGCCACACGCACAACAAATAGCTCACCTAAACCAGCATCAAATGCTAGCTCTGGAACCACTCTACTATCAGCACAACTGAGCACTATAGTGTGCGGTTTTTGCCCTGCCGTCAACTCGTCACGACGAGTGCTGTCTTGTAATTTACCGTCCAGCTTATCAGCTACAAAACGGGTATTTCCTTCCTCTAATCGGTTTAATACTTCTTGATGATTCATAAATAAGTTTTAACAAAAATAATTCAATCTTGATTTAAATAAAAAGACAACTTCGGTCTTACTTTTTTTCTAAATATTCACTTAGCTCTTTTATCAACTTAATAAACATGTTATTCATTCTCTTCTTCATTACAGGAGCTAAAATGATCTTAAACACATGATTAAACTCAATATTCACTTCAATATTCACCTCACTCCTCATTGGAGATAGCTCATTAACCGAAGTCCTATTCTTAGTAGAAGACATAACAAAACGCGGAACTCCTATAGCTTCAAACTCAAAAGTTTTCTCACTATCCGAATAGTAAGTAAATACTTCCGTTGCCTTTATCACCTTACTCTCAGTGTATCTTCCTATAACAGGTGCATTAGAGTCTATTACCACTGTGTCAGGGACTACCTCTTCTCCAACTTCTTTGGAATAATCGACAACTGAAAACCAGCTTGCTATATCTGTAAATTCTGCTCCCAAAACCTTCCAGACCTCAGCAGCTGGAGCGTTTACGACACCTCGTACTTGCAGATTCATTATTTATAAGATCTAAGATGTTTGATAGATAAAGCCATTGGAATGATAAACATAACAGTTGCCAAGGCAGCTGAAACTAACGAACTAGTCTCTCCCACTACTCTTACCAATAATGGTATGTAATAGTCATTGGTAGCAAGTAGAGCAACATCTAATACGCTAATTATCAAAAACATGTGATAGCACGCTGCCAAAACCTCCGGCTTCTTTTTGATCAAACCATGAAGTAAAATCACGCCAAAAGCCATGTGCCTCGCAGCAAAAAATTGGATAGGGAACTTAGCTTCTCCTAACCCCAAATCCGGCCAGGCCAACTCAGGGTGAAGCAAAGTAAACAATCCGAAAACGAGGAGATTGGAAATTATCAAGACAATAGTCAAGATTGTAAACCACTTTGGAAATTTTATTGATTTAGACATATCCTTTTTAATCAATTAATAAAAAATACTCTTTCACTTTCTTATTGAAGAATGAAATTAATGTAGATACAATTGCTACAAGAATTCCTATATATGCTTTAGCAGGAAGAGCAATAATCACATTCACTATAAACATTATTCTAAATCCAATAACATTACGTTTTACAATGAAGTACACTAGGGGAATAAAACTAATGATATATGCTATTCCAGTGTAAATCATAATCTGAGGATCAAGTCCTCCAATTGTGATTTCTTTTGATGTTATCACATAATAAAAGATGAACGGAAGGAACATCATTAAAGCGTTAAGAATAAAAACTACTCTTAATGGTATAGGTTTAGGGGGTAATTGTGTTGAATTATTTGTTGCCATGATTTTTTGTTTAAATTGTTTTGATTGATTATTTAGTCTAACCGTTATGCTAACTATTCATATTGAGCTTTGACCTTAAGAAAATTTGTTCGATGTACTTCTTCACCTGTGGTCACATAGTGATCAACGGCCAACAAGTAATCGGAAAGTTGTGACTTGAATTTACCTTTGGCTAAGGCTCCCATAAACGCGGGTTTTGTTCTGAACGTCATGGTAAATCTGATTTCACATGAGTTATCACTTAGTTTAACGAGTTTATAGTTTCCTTTTGACACTGTCTCGTCTAAAGGCAAACCAGCCACAGCAAAAATTATAGCATCAAAACTATAATCGCTCGCATTTACATTACTCATCACCTCTTTTGTATATTTCTTTTGTTTATCATCTAAATAACAAACTCTGGTACATCCTTCACCTGTAGCTACACTTCCAGTATCTAAGTGAGAACTAGTAAGCCCAGGATGAGCTTTTGCTATACCCGCAAAATCTTCGGCCACGTGCTTCCAAACTTGGTCTATAGGAGCTTGGATAACTCTGTTTACCGTAAAACTTCTCGTCTTCTTTTGGGCAAACCCAACAGAAGTAATCAGCAATGCCATGACAGTGATTGCAATTCTTTTAAAACTATTCATTTCTATAATTTGTATGTTTTTTTTAGTATCCCTGAATGAAATTAGGCAGCCTTTTTAGATGATTTTTTAACTTTTCGCGGGTGCTGATTCCCAGTCTCTACAAAGTACTTCAGCTCTTCTAGCACTTCCCCAAAACTCTTTGACAACCCTTTTTTGACTAAAGGGCTCAACCAAACACCAATACCTTTAAGTTCTGGGAACGTAGACCATGTCACTTTCGATTTCCCTTCTCCAAGACTTTCTACAGTAAGAACAAGGATATTTTTCTTTAAGGGCAAGGCAGTTGGAGCATTCTTTGGCAACACCTCAATATTAAGCGACATCTTTTCTTGATCGATTGCCGTTATTCTTTCTTCTGCATGAAAACCACCTGGTTTTGAAGTGAACTCACATATTCTACCTGCCATGGCTGCACCTTCTATTGCTTCCTCTCCAGGTATTTTATAAGAACGGTATACAGGGGCCATCCATTGATACACTTTGTCAAAGTCCTCAGAAAGGATAGACCATACGTCTGAAGCTTGTTTTTCGATTTCGATTGTTTTGATAATATTCATTTTTCTATATGATGATTTGTTTATTTTTTCTACGCCTTTTCCCACAGCATCCCTACGTTAAACCTTAAGAAGTCCTCTAAAGGATCCACGCTAGCCTCTGCTTTCATCCTCACAAGAGCACCGTGCCATCCATTCAACAAAGAGCTACCTAGTAATTTGGCTGTAACATCAGTTCTTATCTCTCCTATATTCTGCCCTTCTACTATGCACCTCACTATCACTTCTTCCTGCTCCTTAAAACCTGTCGAAAGCAACTCCCTAAAATTTTCATTGATATCAGCCATCTCTACAGAGAAATTGCTCATAATACATCCGAGAGTAAAATTGGCTTGATTAGTCAGCCAATTGATGTTACTCGTATAGAAGTTCAGAATTCTTTCTCTAGGACTTTTGGTCTCATCCAAAAACTTACTTTGATGGTTCTGTAATCCGTTTTCCATGTAATTTCTTACCATTTCCAGTCCAAACTCTTCCTTGCTGGAAAAGTGATTATAGAAGGATCCCTTAGGAATTCCTACTTTGACAGTGATGTCTTTTATACCAGTATCGTGATATCCATTTAAAAACATCAATTCTAAACCAGCATCTATTATATCTTGACGGGATATTCTTCGTTTCACACTGCAAATAAAATGACCGGTCGTCATATTTGCAAATGAAGCGTGCAAAATCAGGCTATATTTAACCCATTATTTTTGACTACAGCTTAGTAATACAAAACCTAACTAATTCTGAATCAATAGGTTTTATTGATCTATTTTTTCCGAAAAATATTTTCTAAAAAAAACTTAAACACCCCTCATTTTACCCTAAAAAGGAGGAATAAAATCTACTTTAAAGGAGTCCACCAGTTTTCAATGGACGAAAAGTCACGTGAAAAAACCTCCCCTAATCTCGGCACGATATAGGACACTTTTTTCTCTTTTGCCTCAGCCACAAATCTCTCCACCGGTTCTTTCCACGAGTGCATAGCTAAGGCAAATCCTGCCCAATGTACTGGCATAATTTTCTGCACTAGTGCATCGCTAGCAGCCTGTATGCTTTCTTCAGGATACATATGTATGTTGTGCCATAGCTCATTGTATTGTCCACACTCCATTATTCCAAAATCAAAAGGTCCAAGACGTCTACCTACTTCTTTAAAATGTTCTCCATAACCTCCATCTCCGCTGAAGTACAGATTCTCATCTGGCGATTTTATCACCCATCCTCCCCAAAATGACTTCGCTCTATTCGTAGCTCCTCTTCCTGCGAAATGGCGGGATGGTGTGCAATGAATCTTAACACCGTTTAGTTCAACAGACTCCCACCAGTCCATTTCTATAATATCATCAGAGCTTACCCCCCACGCTTCATAATGGCGGCCTGTACCCAACGTTGTTACGTACTTTTTTACTTTAGGTTTCAGGAGTCTAAAACTATCTAAGTCCACGTGATCATAGTGATCATGTGTCATTAGTAATATATCAATCTCCGGGAACTCCTCTATTAATTCTAATGTGTTATCTGAAAACCTCTTTGTGGGGAATGGAGCGATAGGCGAGGCATTAGGACCAAGCATTGGATCTATGAGTATGGTCAAGCCGTGAATCCTCATTAATATCACAGAATGTCCATACCAAATCATTTTGGCCTTATCACTCGGTGCAAGAAAGGCTTCTTTGTCAAAAGCAAGAATTTCTATTGGCTCTTTGGGTTCCTTCCCCTTTCTATGAAAAAACTGCTCACAAAGTAGACCAGGAATCTTACCTACTGTTATATCTATAGTAGTTTCTTCTATGTTTTGAAAACTACCATCCCGCCAATTGGGCGATTTCTCATACTTTTCTTTCCTCTCCTTGGTAAGCTTACCACCGAACTGTTTTAAGTATTTCATTTGCCTAATGCTAACTCATTAATATCCTTGCCTTCTAGATGTTTGAGACTTTGCATAGCCCCTACCGAATTAATCATAGCTTTCCCGATTTTACTACTCGTGGTCACTGATTTTATTCTTTTCATCAATGGATAAAATGGCTTCATCACTATATATATGTACTTGTACCAACTGGTACCCGAGCTAACTTCTCCCTCAGGGATGAGTGCACCCAAGCGAAACATATATGCATCTTTAAATCCTTTGTTCAGAATATAATTTTCTGTTTTTCCTTTGACCCTAGCCCACATCGTCTTCCCTTTTTCTGTACTGTCTGTGCCCGTTCCAGATACATAGTTTACAACCATTTTTGGATTTGCACTAAAGCAAGCATCTACCAATGATTTCGTATAGTCAAACGTATATTTTGAAAACTCTGCTTCATCCTTTCCTACTGAGGTAACACCCATGCAGTGAAAACAAGCATCATAATCTCTGAACGACTCAGATACTACACTAAAGTCCGAAAAATCTGTATGAACAAGCTCTGTCAATTTAGCGTGGCTCACGTCGAGATTACGTCGATTTACCACTAAGACTTTAGTCACCTTGTCATTTACAAGGCACTCATTGAGCACTGACCTCCCAACCATTCCAGTTGAACCTGTGATTATTACTTTCATTTTTTATTAAATGCACCTGATTCTACTACTTGAGCAAAAAACTCATTCACTGATTCACTTATCGGTTTAAAACTCATCCCAAGATCTGTTTTGATTTTGGAATTATCGGCTTGCCAAGGGAATCCGACATTGTCACGTACAAACTGTCTCGTTACTCCGAACATCGGACCTACCAACCACAATAACCATTTCGGTGCT
>JBMYYN010000005.1:0-21314 GCA_049609445.1 Bacteroidia bacterium
CACGTATCGTAGCAATGACAAAAGGACAATCTTTTTGTAAAGTTTGGCCGAAAAACTTCTCACTAACCTCAATGCCTTTCTAATTTGTTTGGGCACGTGACTACTGAGCATCTCCACTAGTTTTTTCCCCTTCCAAATGAAAATAATTATTCCACATATAAGCATAGTGACATATATCAATTTAGATGTCTGTTGGTATCCCCCGATATAATCTGTAAACGTAAAAGTGCATAAGACTCCTAACAACCCAATTAAATAAGTCATGAGCATTTGAGCAATATTGCCCGCTACCGTAGCTAGTGTCACTTTAATGGGATGTACCGATTTTAGTAATAGGCTTCTACCTATAAACTCCCCTGTTCGAGCTGGTGTGAAATTACTAATCGCCATACCACCTAGTACTATAAAAAAAGACTGAATGACCTTTATCTCAAGAACACTTTTTAGAAGTAACTTAAGTTTTACCCCCTCGAGTGTCCAATTCATTATTGCCAAGACAATGATGAAGCAAATCGCTGTTTTATATGAGCTAGCTATACTCCACATTGTAAAGAACACCTCAGAATCCATATCTTTAAGCTTAAGATAAAAAAATGCAATAGAGAGAGCACTGAATATCCACTTCACCCATGGATACACTTGGCTACTCCACTTCTTAAAACTTTTGCTGCTCACGAATATGTAATCTATCTATGCGTAAAGTATACCTTTGCTACTTAGCGTGGCGAAAGATAACAATTACGACAAGATAATCTTGGGCATCGACCCGGGCACTAACATAGCCGGATATGGCGTAATAGGCATTTTAAAAGGAGACATGACCCTTCTTAGTATGGGTATTTTCGACTTAAGAAAAGAGAAAGATCACGCCAGCAAGTTGAAGTCAATATTTCAAAAATGTACGGAGTTAATGGATTCTTACCTGCCGGATGAAGTTGCCTTGGAGGCTCCTTTCATGGGAAAAAATCCTCAAAGCATGTTGAAACTCGGTCGTGCTCAAGGAGTTAGTATGGCTGCGGCTCTCAATAGACAAATTCCTGTCTTCGAATACGCTCCTAAAAGGATAAAACAAAGTGTCACTGGTAAGGGAACCGCTAGTAAGGAGCAGGTAGCAGGAATGGTACAAGCCCTTCTGAAACTTGAAAAAGGACATTCTAAGCTAGACGCTAGTGATGCGGTTGCAGTAGCTATTTGCCATCATTTTATGGCAGGGAGTGCTCAGTCTACTGGAAAATCTAAAAGCTACAGTAGTTGGTCTAACTTTGTAAACCAGAACCCAAATAAATTAAAGTAGGTTTTCTACTATGAAAATGCTGCTGATATTTTGGAAGCGATATCTTCCATCTCCTCTGAGGAAAGTTTTATTTTTTCGTTAGAGAAATTCACATCTCCAACATTCTCAATAGGGATTAGGTGTATATGCGTATGCGGCACTTCCAAACCGATTACAGCTGTTCCTATTCTCGTACAAGGAACTGCTGATTCAACTGCTTTAGCGACTCTCTTTGCGAAAACATGCAGCTCCGCCAAATCATCATCCTCTAAATCAAATATATAGTCTACCGGCTTCTTTGGTATCACCAAGGTATGTCCGGCTTTAAGTGGGAAAGCATCTAAGAATGCCAAAAACTTATCTGTTTCGGCTACTTTATAAGAAGGAATCTCCCCAGCTATAATTTTTTCAAAAATGGTCATTATATACTTATCTCAAGTATCTCAAACTGAATGATGCCAGCAGGAACTTGTATATCAGCGATCTCTCCAATTTTTTTACCCATCAACCCTTCACCAATAGGTGATTTAACAGAAATCTTTCCAGCTTTCAAATCAGCCTCAGATTCTGCTACTATAGTATATTTTACTTCCTTGTTTACTTTTAAGTTCTTAAGCCTAACCGTCGTTTGAATATTTACCTTGCTCAGGTCTATGTCCTTAGGATCAATGACTCTGCAATTTGCCATTGTATTCTTAAGTTTTGAAATTTTCATTTCTAAAAGTCCTTGTTCTTCCTTGGCAGCATCATATTCCGCGTTTTCAGACAAATCACCCTTGTCTCTTGCATCCGCTATTTGACCAGTGATTCTTTTTCTTTCTACTTTTTCTAAGTAGGCTATCTGCTCATTGAGGGCATCGTACCCTTCTTGTGAAATATAGTTTATAGACATACTGTAATTCTTTAATTTGTATAAACGACAATGTTGTATGCCTTATGACATACAACATTGCAAAAATAGTTATCTAATGTTTTAGTTGAATCTTATTCTCCGATGTTTAATCTAACACCAAATGTGTGTGAACCTCCAAAAGGGTTAGAGTGTCTGTAAGAATAATCAAGACCAAAAGTAGTCTCAGAATCTTTCTTTACAGGAACTTCAAAAGTGAATCCACCCATAATACCCGTAAATGCATTTGTTCTTGTCTCATAACTAGTGATACCGTCTTCATACGCATAAGCAGCTCTTAACTGGAACAAAGATTTATAACCATACTCTGTACCTATTGTAAACTGATTGTTTGAGAAAGCATTATTTGTAAAAGTAAATGCTGGAGTGAACCTATGGAAATAGGTCTCATCATTCTTATCCAAACGTATATCGTATGACGCACTGATATTCATCAGAGTAGGAAGATTAAACTTCGCAGCTCTCTGATTTACAGTATAAGATACTTCAGTATTGGGATTCTGAAGTTTAACCGAAAGACCGTCACCGGCATATCTAGCATCTGGGCCAATATTCTTTAGAGAAACTCCAAATCTTACATCATCCTTTTTCAATTTTTGCTTCTTTTTGAAAGTAGTGATGTATTTAATCCCTGCATCCAATGCAACTCCTTGCGTTTTTACATTGGTAATTGCTTCAGAAAACACTTTAAATCCTACACCTCCAGATATTTCTCTCGTAAACTGCTTAGAAAATGCAGCAGAAATATTTGTGAATGTCGGCTTATAAGTTCCTAATCCTCCGTCTGGTTGCTCTACGGTAGTGATCGGGATATCTCCCATATCATAACTCATAATACTTACTCCTAAGACTCCATTCCCCCCTAGGTTCTGTGCAAACCCAAAAGTATTTATGTTGATATCACTTCCCGTTAGCCAAGCTGTTCTAGAAAATATGATCTCCGTATTTTCTGTATAAGCTAATCCTCCAATATTAGAGTACATAGCTTCAAGACCTGATGCATTACTTACACCAGACCATCCCCAACCAGAACTACGACCCCAGCCATTTATATTAAGCTGAGTCGCACCTGCTTGCCCAATTCTATCAGGGTTCCCAGCAAACATGGCTGTCGATGCCGATAGTAAAATTGATAATATTATTAATTTTTTCATTCGTTTTTAATTTTTAAAGGTTCTACAGCTTACTACTAGAATGAATCAAGGTCTAACTCTCTCATTACACCCATCCATTTGAGTACTTTTTCACCTAATTCTCCGGCATCAATATGAATGATATATAGACCACTCGCTATTGGCACACCTGCATTGTTTTTCAAGTTCCAATCAGACTCTGTCGTCTCGTCATCCTTTTTGATTCTTCTCACCAATGAACCATCTAACGTGTAAATCGAAATATCACACTGAGTTGGTAAATTAGTAAACTTAATTCTATTATCAACAGGACTTGACTCATAGGCAGAAAATGCATAGTAAGGATTTGGAACTACGTTCGCTAAGTCCAATGCATCTTTACCATTCTCTACAGTAACATCATTGAATATATCATCTGTACTGAATTTATACTTAGGAAGACCTTCGTTTTCTGCAACTTCAGGCGTTCTACCATACGGTAGAGCTATTCTTAACCTGATCTTCATTTCATTAATAGGAACAGGAATTCCTAAATCATTCTCCGTCATTGTCTGTCCTAAAGCCATGTATGAAGGAATAACCCAATCACAGTTTTGGAAGATTCTAGTCAATGTCTGAATCTTGTTTCCTGCAGTCATATTCATCATCAATGCGTGGTACGCATCTCCTTCATCGTACGTAGGTAATTTTGGATGTATAGAGCTAACTATACCTTCATGTGAACCCATTACATATATAAAGTGACGACCTCCGAAACTTGGATAACCTGAATTAACCGTCCCAGTAAAGTCTGTAGGATTCCACTTCATATCATTACCATTTTGCTGTCTTTGGTATGAATCTTCCCCTACTATTATATTAAGTCTTTCGCCAGTATTTACATTAATCGCATATCCAGGGAAAATAGTCTTGCCTTCTGGTAGTGCCTTTCCTCCCCATTCTAATGTACCATCTCTCATCTCAAACTTACCTCTATTCCCAACATTCAGTCCAGGATCTTCACCCATTTCTATCATTATACACTCAGACCATTTCGATTCATCTGGAGTAATTACAATATCCACACTAGAAAGATTTTCTAAACCTAAACCAGGCATTGCTTGATATCCATAAGTAAATGGTTGAACACTCGTAGCAGGTCTATCTGAAGCATTTGATCTATTTGTATTAGACACCAATCTGTTTGGTGCTATTCGTCCATCCCAAATTTTTTCATATACCCCATTTCTATCAAGAGATCTTCCGTTAGAAGCTTGATCGTGCCAAGAAGGGTCGTTATAACCTGCACTTCCTCCTAAAACTCCTGAACGAATCCAGTCATACACACCAAACTGTTGTGCAGTCGTAGCATCACGGTCTCTTACAGCATCTAACCACTCTTCACTTGGATTAGAAAACTCAACTGACCAACTTACCAATCCGTTATCATCATGTGCCTGTGCATCTCTACCAGGTGCAGCTATTTGCTCTATAGTGACAGCTAATCCCCAATCAAATATGCTCTTCCCTGTGGTTGATTCAAGTATAACCTGCTCATTTCTGTATGCAAGTGTAGTATCTGCATATATGGTGTCACCTGGAAGTTTAACTAATATCCAAGTTGTACTATCTGCATAAAGACTATCGTTATCTCCACCTGCAGTCGTATTATATGGTACTAGTGAAAGTTCAAACTCACCTTTTGGAACTTTTAATGGATCGATCACAGAAATATTTACCGGACCATGTCCATTTTCATACTTAGGATTGGCAACTACTCCAGAACCTCCTGGTGTCATAATTTCATCAATTGTTTCTTGAGTTAATTCCAATTCATTATGCCCATTTCCTTTTCCAGCAATTCTTACTAACTCTGGTCCGTCACCATAAAATGAAGGAACACTAGATCCTCCGAATTTTGGCTCTAATTTATGAGGACTAGCAGAGAATTTCTTCACTTTTCTTCCTTCTAAGTAATAGTTTCTTGAGCCGGCATCTGCGGCAGCATATGAAAGAACAATGAAATAGTAATCTTTGAAGTTCACTAGAGTCTTATTAGAACCAGTAGCAAATTGATCTTCAGTGATTCTAACTGTATGTCTTAGTCCTCCATTATTTGCTATAACTCTACGCTTCAATACGTCTGCATCCACATCAACATCATATTCAAGTTCAAAAAGGTTTTCGAAATCATCCTCTAAATCACATTGGAATACTTCTCTAGCTTTAGAAAGATCATTCAACTCTGACAAACTCACAGACCCATCCTTTAATTGGAATACTCTGTATCCTTGGAATTCATATCTCTCAGTCTGACCAAAGTTATTAAACAATGAATCTTTATAAAGCTCAACTCTATCATTATCTGTATCTCCAAAAGAGAATACCAATTGCTGGTCCTGTTCGTGCACCTCTACTTCAGGAGCATCTGGGCCATCTATCAAGTCAAAGCAAGAATTAAACAACTCCTGAGCTTTTCTACTTGCCTGTTTAAGTAACTGTAGTGAGCCTTCTGCACCTCCAAATGAAGTTCGTGCCCAAACCACACCTACTGTCAGTCTTTGAGTAGCACCTGGTTCCAATTCAAATGGACCTGAAGATTGAATAAATCTTCTATCCGCTGGAGCATTCCCAGCTTGCTTCTCATTCCAATTAGCATTTGGATGATCAGGATCTGTATCAAAAGGGAACATGTAATTTGCTACAGTCCCATCGGTACCAGTGATACCATCTCCTCCAAATTCAATATCAGCTCCATTCATCCACTTACCTTGTAAGTAGTTATAAAAATCTTGAGCAAACGTAGGATTACCATTGATTGGATCTTGGTCATTATTGTAATATACAAATTTTGACAACCCAAGTTCCTTCTCTCCTTCTGGCGTAGTTACTTTAGGACCTTCAAAGAAGTCCACACCAACAGAAGGTGGGTTTAGCCCATAACCAAGAACACCTTCATCATTATCATCTCCATTATAGCAGAAACCTAATGATAAATCAACATCACAACCCACATAATCATCTGCATAGTTCCCTAAATCCGCATCTACCCATTGACCGAAGTACGTATTCGTAAGCTCAGTTGCTCCACGATTTGTAATACGCGTAGTATAGAACGTCATATCATTAATCTCATCATTTGTAGCAAAAGCAAAGGCAGTAGTCTGCATCTCTACACCAATAGGATCTCCCTGAGTTTCTGAGTGAATATTTCCTTTATCATTATATATCCACCATAGCATTTGATCTGGCTGGTCAGAAGCATCATTTTCAATGCTTATTCCTTTACAGTCATCTTGCAGAACAGGGTAATCACCGTTTTGCGGCGTATAGTAGCCATCACCATCTACATCTTTATATGGTGCTAATGGATATGCATCTTCCACAGTTTGTCCTGGCCAATTTGAAATCTGATCATCTGGTATTCCTACAAATCCCTCTGCATGCTCAATAATCTTTTCTCCATCTACCTTGAAAATTTTATCCCACTTATCACATTCAGATTTGTTTGTATTTCCAGTACTTCTATCCAAAGGACCTGGCCAAAAATCCGACCCTCTTTGACGGTAAGTCATCGCTGCCAATCTAAGATTTTGAGCAACATCTTCTCCACCTATCCATATTGCTCCTGAGAACAAACTATTTTTTCTCACGGAGTTCAAATCCTCAATCTTAGGCACTTCATATCTGGCACTACTCAAGTCCCACCACATATCTCCACCATTAAGAATCTTCGTTCTCACGTTGTTGATATCCAAATCGGCACTTTGACTTGCAGGATCACAGTCTGACCCAAATTTCATAGCCATCTTAGAACTTGCTGTTCTTGTAGTATTTGGCCCGTCCATGCCAACGTTTTCTTTAGCAAAAACGCTTACTGACAATAATAAGCCAGTTGCAATTATCCATTTTCTCATATCTTTTCTCATTTCTTCTATATCTTTTGCTACGTTGTTTTCTTAGAAAAATACTTTAACACCTAATCTAGTCATTCTTGGTGTAGTATATCTGTATGGGTTGTTTACTTTCACATTATAAAGATCAAGGTATGACTGAGTGTTCACTTGTGTCTCAGCATCTTGAATTCCTTGAGGAGAGCTTAACCATCCATCATCATTAGCCAACCCAGTATAACCATAAACGCTTCGTACATTCTTAGTATTCAGCATGTTTTGAACCCATAAAAACACTTGAACTCGCATCGTAGGACTTCTAAACTCATCTTTAGTGTGTTTTTTCTTAACGTTAAAGTTCTTGCTAAGATTTGCATCTACTTTGAACTGCCAAGGAAGTCTAGATCCAAATGGATTACCATTTAATGATTGTCTTTGTGCAGCACCAAAGGATGCATTAGCAGCAGGGTTGATATATGCAGAATATGGTTCACCTGATTTAGAACTGATAATTAAGTTAGCTCCAGAGTTCTCAAATACTCTTTTATCAAACCAAACTGGTCCAGTGTAATCATTACCTCCTTTAAATCTGTAATCAAGCAATGCAGTGATTTGATGACGTGTATCTCTAGATGTAGGATACAACGATCTTAAATTTGGTTGGTTAGCTGCGATAAGTGCTGCAGACGAATTAGCGTTAGAACCTGTACCATCAGCAAATAGCAACGTATAATTCAAACCTAACGATGTTCTACCTTCTCCTCTTAATTCATACTCCACTCTGAAACTCTTAGTAGTTGCAAAATCCAAGTTAGCATAGCTATTATAACTGATAGGGTATGCTTGATTGATTCTTACTAACGTATAATCTCCTTTGTCTTCTTTGTATGAAGCTATAAGACTTAATGCTGAATTTCTTGATAAAGTCTGTTTAAATCCAAATTCATAATTGGTCGTCACACGAGGTTGTAAATGAGCATTTGCAACTACACTTCCTTGATTTACCTCTAAATAGTTTAATACATTAATTGGAGCAAATATGTTTCCATTAGCCGGACGCTGTGCAAGTTTATCGTAGTTGGCGAAGAATTGTGCTTCAGAATTAATTGGGAAAGAGAACCAAATTCTTGGAAGAACGTTGATAACAGGATCGTAATCTCTAAAGGACTCGCTAACTAGTGACTCCTCCTCGCTTACCAAGAAAGGTTGAATTCTATCACTTGAACTTTCTTGTGCAATAAGGTCTGGACTTGAAAGCTCCGAACCGTTTGCATCATACCAAGTTGCACCGTCTCTATACCCTAAAATTTTTGTTGGACTTTCTATAGAGTTTACATATACCACATAATCATCACCTATTGTTCCCGGAATTTCATACCCAGTCAATAAACCAGAACCTCTTTGTCCTGCACCTATACTTGCAATCTCTCCTGCCGAGTATGTAGGGTAGAAAGAATAAGGATCCTTCAAGCCTCTTTGACTTGCATCATATCTCTCTACACGTACTCCTAGTCGTAAGATTAAGTCCTTAAATTGGAACTTATCTTGTAGCCAAACTGCATTATATATAGGAGCAAAAGACCCAATACTTCTATTTTCTTCATCTTGAGTAAAGTTTTCAAAAGAGAAATTCTTTCTTGTTCTATTACCTAAGTAGTCATACCCAAAATACCCTACATAGCTGTTACCATTGTTCCAAAGGTCATTGGCACTAAACATATCAAGGCTAAATGCACTTGGATCTAAACTGTTGATATCTATAAATGAAGTTTCAGTATAGAGATTGCCATATACATCTCTAGCTCCACTTGCTATAAGGCTACTTCTGAGGTTTTTATCAAAAGTCTTTTGTTGATCCTCATCCACTCTAATGTTGTAAGACACTGTATCTGTAAATGTTCCTTGGTCGTCATAAGAGTGAATACCTCCATACGTAAATCCGTTTTCTTCAACAAAATCCAAGTTGCTGATATGGCTATTTGCCAATTGTGGCATTAGTCTCCAAAGGCTGTTGGCCGATAAACTCCAAGAACTAAATAAGGTCTGCTCGAAATACATCCCAAATTGCAAATCGTGAGTGTTGGTCAAGTTTAAGATAGCTTCACCTTGTGCGTATGCAGCAATTCTCTCGGTCTGACCTTTACTGTATCCTGTACCGCCATTACCTGGATTCGTCCATAGCGAGTAAGTTGAAGTTGGTATAAAACCGTTCAACAATCCTAAACCATTTCTGATTTGACTCTCATTGGTGATAGTAAAATCTGCAGCATCCGCATAGTCGAAGAAGTTCTGCGTATAATTAGCTCTAAATTCATTTAAACCAGAATTTTCAAACGTAATTTCTGTATTTCTAAAACCTGCAAGATTATAATACCCTTGACGACTTACAGTATCACCATTCTGATCTACAAAGTACTGCTGATCGCTTCTAAACTGATATACAGGAGTTCTGTATGATGTAAAATTACCAATATGACCATAATCGAAGAAATTAGTACCATGTTCTAAGTTTTGAGTTTCAGACCAGCTACTTTGGTAATCTAATCTGATGTTGTAGAAGGCATCTGAGAACAACGCTTTCTCTTTTCCTTTTTCAGCATTCTCTTGTCCTCCTAATCTTTGAGTGAACTTCACATATGTTCTTAAACTTTGGTTAGTAGAGTTACTCAATTCTTTGTAGTTCATCAAACTCTGATTAAAGCCCCAGTTATTTCCTTGGGACTGATTGAAACTACCAAACAAAGTGATCGTAGATGTTTTGTTTGGCTGAAACTCCAATTTACCTTGAACATTACCAAAATATCTAGCAGCATTTTTTCTTGCTTTATTTAGCTCCAGATCATCCTTGTTTAGAAGTAATGATCGGTATACGAAACCAACACCATTTGGGTTTGCCACGATTGGATTGTCTTCTATTTCCTTTAATACTTCATCCTTAACAGAGTAGATGCCTCCTACTGCTGGACTATTATCTGCTTGATAGTTGAAGTTAGCAGCAAGTTGGTAACCTAACGCAACATACTCCTTATCTCCTCCACCTTTGTTTTTAACCCATAATGGACCTACTGCCGAAAACTCAGCTTGATTATAATGGTATGGGTCAAACGGGCTTGAAGAGATCATCTCAAAAGATCTGAAAACACCTCTGGATGGCCCTTTAGTAGTAATACTTACCGCACCACCTGTAAAGTCACCAAACTGTGCTGGTATACCTGACTGGATGATGTCTATCTGTCCTTGTGCAGACTGAGGAACACTGCTACTACCTATCACACGTACACCGTCCACGAAGTATGCTGTACCATCGGTTCTACTACCTAGAAATGAAATACCTCCACCGTTCGTCTGACTCACACCAGAAGTAGTTGCAGCGATGGCTCCAAGTCCACGAGTAGGAAGTTTAGCCAAATCCGCACCACTTAATGTTTTAGTGTTTTTATCCTTTTCGATCATCGGCTTACCTGCTCTAATAGTGATCGGCCCTAAAACCTCTCCTCCATCATCAGCTTGCCTCATTTCTATATTTAAGAACTTTGTACTGTTAGATGTCACTATAACCCCAGTTACTTTCTTGTCACTGTAATCAAGATATTTCACTGTGACAGCATACTCCCCTGGATCCAGTGCGTTTATTACATACTTTCCTTGATCATCAGTGTATGCACCACCTTTTCTTATCCCACCTTTTTCAAGTAGAATGGTAGCGTATGCGATTGGTGCCTTAGTTTTTGCATCTGTAACTTTACCTTGAATCTTTCCAAAATTGGATTGAGAGTAGGCCGTAGATACAAACAAACAGGCGAATAATACAGTAAGTGCTTTCTTCATATACTTTGCTTTTTACACGTTTTTTAGAACTTCAATATTTGCTATAAAAATGCAATTATTCAAATTAATTTTACTTAAGTCTCAGTTTCAATTTATAAGTGGGTTGTTTTTAGCCCAAAATATAATCTTCTCACCAAGTACTTCAGCAAGCTTTTTATAAGAATCTATTGTCAATCCTCCGATATGCGGAGTCAATATAACATTTTCATTTTCAGACAAATAGACAAACTCCTCACGCTCTTTGGTCGATAGTGCATCTAGTTTCTCATTGGGCAGAACATCCAAAGCCGCTCCTCTTATTCGTTTTGATTCCAAACCTGAAATTATATCTGAAATATTTACCACCGAACCTCGAGCAAGGTTTAGTAAGAAAAACGGTTTACCAACCTCTTCTATAAATGTCTTATCGATCATTTCAAAGGACGAGTCATTCAATGGAACATGTAATGAAATGACATCTGACTTCTCCTTAATCTCATTCAAACTACATTCCGTCACATAGTCGCTTCCGAAAGCAGATTTATACTTATCGTAAGCCAAAACCCGACAGCCGAAACCGAATAATTTCTTGGCTAAAGTACTTCCCACATTTCCATAACCGATAATCCCTACGGTCAAATTCTGCAGTTCCAGTCCTTGGTTTCCTTTTCTATCCCAAATAAAATCACCTACCTGCATAGAGCTACGATTGATATTGGCTAATAAACTCAGCAACATCCCAATTGTCTGTTCTGCGACTGCATTCCTATTTCCTTCGGGAGCGTTTATCAATTTGATTCCTTTAGAAGCAGCATGTTTTTCATCAATATTGTCCATTCCAGACCCAAGACGACCTATCAATTTCAATTGAGGAGCCTTATCTATCCATTCTGAAGTGAATCTCAGTTTACTGCGAAGCACCAGGATACCGGGCCATTCCAGTTCTTTTTCTAGCTCATCGAGGCCGATTTTAGGCAGATATCTCACGTCAAAATCAGAAAGCAATTCCAATAATACCGGATGTACTTCATCTATGATCAATATTTGATGTTTATTACTCATTCTTGCTGCGGGCAAATGTACTTTTAAAATGTTGTTCTAACGGTCAAACTAACCATACGCGGTGCTCCGAAGTGGCTTGGATTATTTTGCTTTAAATTATAGTACTCTATAAACGATTGTGCGTTTTGCTCTCTCTGTATTTGTTGTTGTCCAAGTGGAGACGCCAAATATCCATCATCATTTGCCGAAGATGTTGCTGAGTATACGTCGTACACATTTACTAAATTTAGTAGATTGATCATATTCAACTGAAGTACTACCGGCTTGCCTCTCATTACAAGCATTTTACTTATTGACAAGTCCATGGTGTAATTCCAAGGCATTCGTGAGCCAAATGGATTACCTTTTATCTGGCTACGACTTGTAGTTCCAAGATTTTGAGCTTCAGGTGTTGCCACTATTGTCGCCGTGTATGGAGTCCCAGACTGAGCGTTCGAAAACATATTTACACTCATATTCCTGAATATGGATTTCTTTTTACTCGATAAAGAATCTAACCTAAAGCTTGCGTTAAAGTTTAGTTTATGTCTTACGTCATACTGAAGTGGATATAGACTTTTTAGATTAGGTTGCCCTGCCTGAATAAGTGCTGCTGAGGAGTTTGCATTTGATCCCGTTCCATCTGCAAACTGAAGGAGATAGTTTGTCATAAATGACATATTCTTCAAATTAATCTGATAATCTGCTCTAAACTTTTTGACGGTTGAAAAATCAACATTCCCATATGTAATATAGCTTCTAGGATAAGCCTGCTCCACACTCACAAGATTTATATCATCCTTGATATCTGCATACCCTACGGTGAGATTTAGTATTCCCTTACGTCCTACAGACTGCTTATATCCAATTTGATAATCCGTTCTCTTGGATGGTTTCAATGCTGGATTTGCCAACAAGGTCGTACTGGCATTCTCTAGGTAGTAGTACGTGTTAATAGGTGCAAATGACTGGGTAAAACTGGGTCGTTGAGCAAACTTGTCATAGTATGCGTAAAACAATGCTTTAGAGCTAATAGGGAATGAAAATGACAAGCGTGGAAGTACGAGAATCTCTGGAGAAAAATCTCTGAAAGATGACGAGCTGATTTGCTGATTGGAAGGGTCAACTAAATACGGCTGGATCACTCCCAGAGTAGTTGCACGTCTGATACTTTCAGCACTAGACAGCTGCACACCACGTGCATCATACCATGTGCTTCCTTCTCTATATCCCACTACCTCGGTAGGACTATTCATATCATTTACATAAACTGATGCTTGCTGACCGATAGCGGTAGGATGAGAGACTTGCTGTCCTGCTAATGAACTCACTTCTGAAACACTTTTGATAGGGTACAACGAGTATGGATCCTTTAACACCAATTGATTCGCATCAAATCTCTCGACCCGAACACCTGCTCTAATTTTAATCTTCTCTATAACAAATTTATCCTGTAACCAAACCGCAGCATAGTTCGGATTGTATCCGTTGATATATCGGTTTGCTCTGTCATTTAAAAAATCAGATATCCCTTTTCTACTTTTTAAAAGCTTACCTGTATGGTCATACCCAGCATACCCAACGTAACTGCTTCCATTATTCCATAGCTCATCTGCACTGAACATATCGATAGACAATTTACTTGGGTCTATACTATTCACATCTATAAAATGTGCTCCGCCAGAATGATAGCCATTCTCCTCTCCTACGATTTCTCGTAGGTTCTGATCAAAAGTAGTTTGCCTTGAATTATCATGCTGATACAGGTATAAAAGAGTATCAGTAAACATCCCTTTTTCATCATAAGTAAGTATAGGGTTTCGTGTATCTGGGTCAGTAAATTGCTGATTAAGCAGCTGAGGCATTAATTGCCAAATACTGCTAGCACTCAATGAATAAAAACTTCTCTTACGCTGTTCGAATAACGCTCCCAATTGGATATCATGCTGAGTTGAAAGATCTCTATTGGGATTCATTGACAGATTCAATATGGCATTTAACGTTGCTTTCTGATAATCTGATTTATTATATCCACTCAGCACAGTTCCAGGAGCATACCACATTCCGTTTATGGCATCTGGATTCTGACCATTGAGTAAGCCCAAAGATTGCGATACATCTTCGAGCGAGCCTATCCCGCCCTGATCTATCACGTGTTGAGTTATGGATGACCTCACCTCGTCGTCTTCATTTGCAAAAAACTGCACATCTGTGTCTTCATGTCCTTGCCAGTCATAATATCCTTGGACAACAACCTCATTGCCAAACTGGTCTGTCACGGTCTTAGCCTCATCCACAAAACGATAAACTTCTCTTCCTGATGTCTCGAACCTACCTATGTGGCCGTAGCCAAAGATATTGTCACCATGTATTGGGTCTTTAGTCTGAGAATTAAAACGTTGAAAATCTGCTATCACCATATAGTTTACCTTACTAAACAATGAACTGTCATATGTGATTTCACCTTTTTTGTTATAAGGCTTCTTAAGGGTATGTAGCACTGATGCGTTCAACTTTCCTGTAATGGTTGTATTCAATGGGTTATGGTCAGAATTGAGTAAGCTATTACTAAAAGTGAATTGATTTCTTCTTGTTAATTGAATCGAAGGAGTCAACCGTACGACCAAATCTTGGCTTGGCTTCCAAGCCATGCTTAAGCTGCTAAATACATTATTAGATGCTACATTACTACGTGACCTCTGTTTTTCAAAATCATCAAGTGTGTACTGATTTGGAGCGGGTAACTCTCCATTACTTCCTGCACTTATAAAAGGGGTCTGCAGCAATTCACTATAGGTCTGATTAGACAGTTTATACATATCAATAGAAGTAGGACTAGGATCTCCTTTGAAGTCGGCAAATAACGAATGTGTTATAGCCAATTTTGTCTTTCCATCACGCACTACTAGCGGCTTGTACCAGAATGTTTCAAGTGCATTATGATGGTAAGCATTAAAAGGACTTGAACTTTTGATACTGACTGTATCCAGAAAATCAGTGTTAGAATATTCTATAGCTCCTCCGAGAAAGTCTCCATACATAGCCGGAACTCCAGAGGCAAGCACTTTTACCTGCCCAAGACCCAAAGTCCTCGGAGTAATAGGTCCTATTTGATTCACTCCATTATTTATAATAGCCATTTGACCTGGGCGGGCATCCGAAAGCTGAATACTTTCCCCTCTCTTGATCAGTTTTGGATTCATTGCAGCTACGTCTATAAAATTATCATAAGGGCCTTGCACTACTTTTTTTCCGTCGATGGGTTTCTCTTCATCTATTTTAATTCCTCCAACGATTACACCTTTTAACGTGTCGACAGAGCTGCCTTTGGTTTTTAACACAATTTTCAAGAATTGAGTTTGGCGTGCTTGCAAATAGACATTTTCGGTATGCACCTCATATCCCATGGCATGTACTGATACTATATACTCTCCTGATGACAACTCCGAGAATATGAAATCACCCTCGGGACTTACATTGAGGCTCTTGACATGTACATCACCTTTAAACAATTTCAGATAGGCTACTCCTATGTTTTCTTTTCCATCTGTCACCTTTCCCCTAATATCCGCTAATTGGGCAAACACATTGCTCTGAACTGACATCAGAGCTAACAACAATAACAAGTAATTTTTAAGCATAATTCTAATTTTGATTTATGCTAAGTTCGCTATTTGTCACGGGAGAATCATGACACTATTTACCATCGGAATGTCTGAAGTAACGACGAGTAAGGATGACTTAAAAAACGGAACACTTGCCCGTTTGTAAAGCAAACGGGTCTTCTAATAACTTGGGACAGACTACAAAAGAGTTCTTGAGAAACTTACTTCCTTACCCAAAAATATTTTAGCCTCACGAAGAAATTCGTCAGTAACATCAGAGAGATGATAAACATCTTCCAACTTTTTTTCTTCACTTAGGAGACTCTTTTGAACTAGGCACCTCTCCACTTCTTCAGCTATAATTTTAGGAGTATGGAGCACCTTCAAACCATTGTCGAAATAGTTCTCTATCTGCTGATATATAATTGGATAATGCGTGCAGGCGGGTATCAGAAGTTTGCAAGAATCAAAACCTTTGAAGTATCTCTTAAAGACGGGAAACAATACTTCTTCTTCTAAAAATCCATCTTCGATAAGTGGTACCAGAAGAGGAGTAGCTCTTGCTACGATGTTTAGCTCTGGATTATTTACAGCAAGGGCCTCATTAAACATTCCTGACCCTATAGTTTTTCTCGTACCTATGATTCCAATATCCTGATACTTCTGTTGACGAGAAATCAAATCTACGATAGGACTTATAACCTCAACGATAGAATCAGATTCATACGGAAGATTTTCAGCCTTATTCATAACTGTAGTAGCACTGTTACAAGCTACCACTATCATCTTGCAGTTCTGCTCTTTTAAGAAAGAAGTAATATCAGAAACATAAGAGATGAGAGCTTCTTCGCTCTTATCTCCATAAGGCAAATGAGCAGTATCACCATAATAGATGAACTGCTCATTTGGAAGTTTTTTTTGCAGAGCCTTTAGAATCGTAAGACCACCTAGCCCTGAATCAAAAACGCCTATGGGTTGAGACGCCTTGATAGTATTATTATTTAACGCCTAATTTAGCTTTCACTAAAGGCATAAGGTCAAAAGAAGAATCGCTATAGATAATTCCACTCCCTTCTGAAGTGTCCATTACGTATGCATATCCATTTGCTTTGGCTACTTCTGTGATAGTCTTTTTAACTTTATCCAAAAGTGGCGTAAGCAACTCTTGTTGCTTCTTAGTCAATTCGTCATTAGCTCTTTGCTGTAACTCCTGATACTGCTTCTGAAGATTTTCTACTTCTTGTGTTTTTATCTCTTTCTCAGCTTGAGATACTGCTGGATCATCCATCAATACTAGTACTGCATTGTACTTCGTATTCATTTCAGTTTGCTTATCAGAAAGTAGTCTTTGCCACATCTCTTGTTCTTTCTGAAGTGTTTTTTGAATGCTATCAGCTTCTGGAAGTTTTTCTATAAGCTCATTGCTATTGATATGGCCTACTTTCGTTTGAGCCTGTACAGATACAGCACTGCAAATCATTACTAAAATTACGAGTAATTTCTTCATCTTTATTTTCTAAAATTGTTTTGTTTGTTTTCTAAAAATTATCTTGGTGGTAAGTCTCCAACCTCATCATCGTCACCTCCTGTAGAAGGCAAGTTGTTACCTCCTCCTTTGGTAGGAACAACTCCTAACTCTTCCAATACTTCATCACTTCTGTCGTACTTAGGATTGGATACGAGCATTAGCATGTCACCACTCTTATCAAATATGAAATCAAGGCCGTTGCTCTTTGCAACTTTATTGATTGCTTCATATACTTTGTCTTGGATAGGTTTTATAAGTTCTGATCTCTTTTTGAATAGTTCACCTTCATAGCCAAACTTTTCATTTTGCAATTTCTTCGCGGCTCTTTCTTTTTCAATGATTTCATTCTCACGCTTAGTCTGCATATCTTTAGTCAGAAGTACTTTCTCCGCTTGATACTGCTTATAAAGCTTATCTATAGCTTCAAACTCTTTATCTATCTCGTCCTGCCATGTCTTGCTCAATTCGTTCAATTGAGTTTGAGCAGATTTATATGCTGGCATCTGAGATAAAATATATTCTGAGTCTACGTATGCAAACTTTTGAGCTGAAGCATTTAGGGTCACCAATGCGAGCATTGCTGTTAAGATTGTTGATTTAATTATTACTCTCATATTACTTTGTTTTCTTATACAATAACACAAACTATGCTAAACTCATCAAAGTGCTGCAAACATATAAAAAAATGGCTCTCTGAGGGGTTTTACGTGCTTTTTCTTGCATCTCTAAGTTGTATATTTTTAAATACATTAGTGTTTTAATAATATGTCTGAAGTAGACACAGCATTGCTCACATTCAATGCTCTATCCAGAAGTTTCATTTCCAATTTTATCTTATTGGGTTTTGCCAGTGCTGGATTAGCAGTTAGACTAATAGTTATTGTACCTTTAATTGTTTTATACTTTCCGGTCGGCGTCAAGTCTGGAATTCTCTCATGTTGGTTTCCATACGGCTCATTGGTGTTTGGATTTTGTAGTTCCTCATATTCTCCATTACTGTTTTCTATCAAATATGTTACAGGGAGATTGTGATAAAATGGGCTTCCAAAATTGAATGGAGAAGCAGTGTCCGTCTCAGTCAATCCAATATCACCATCCCCATCTTCATAATATATCGTTACTAATATCACACTGTCCTTACCTTCTATATTCTTGAGTTGCTCTACATCCTCCAGTGAGATATAAGGCACATTTGATATTTCTTCTAAATCCGGTTTACACGAAATCAGTGTGCTGATTAGCACGAGTGTTATTACCTTTGTTATGTTGAATAAAGTACCTGACATACGGGATGTTTGGTCCGTAACGGATCACAATTTTAACGATATTGCTTTAGAGATATTTCAATTTCAAGTTAAAAATAACAAGGTATATGCTGAGTACGTCAAATTAATTGACCAACAGCCACATCAGATTGAGCATTATTCTCAGATTCCGTTTCTTCCCATCTCATTTTTTAAAAGTCATAAGGTGGCATCTACAAGTTTTATAGAAGAATCGGTTTTTGAGAGCAGTAGTACCACTGGCATAAACACCTCAAAAAACTACATCCCCAGTCTAGCCACTTACCATCAGAATTGTCTAAAGATTATCAATGAAAAATTGGGTGAAATTTCTCAGTATGAAATCTTAGGACTTTTACCTAATTATCTCGAACGGGGAAATTCTTCTCTAGTCAGCATGGTAGATTTTCTGATGAAACACAATCAGCAACTAGATGGCTTTTTCTTGCATGAACATGAGATGCTATATTCTAGGTTGACAGCGGATCTATCCGGCCAAAAAAAGCTTCTTTTCGGGGTAAGCTTTGCTTTGTTAGATTTTGCAGATGAATATACGACTAATGAGCCTATCACCATTATCGAGACAGGTGGAATGAAAGGTCGTAAAAAAGAAATGACCAAATCTGAGGTATACGCTCAACTTCAAGAAGGATTTCCAAATGCCACGATAATCTCTGAGTACGGTATGACCGAACTTATGAGCCAAGCGTACTCAGACCAACATGCCGTGTACTCGAGCCCACCATGGATGAAAATTTTGCCAAGAGCCGACAACGACCCTCTAAGTCACTCAGCAAATGGCCAAACTTCAGCACTAAATATCATAGACCTCGCAAATATTCATTCATGTAGTTTCATAGCTACGGATGACTTGGGAAAAATACATTCTAATGAAACTTTTGAAGTAATAGGTCGTCTAGACCATGCTGATATAAGAGGATGTAGCCTTATGATTTGAGGATAGCATCAAATATAAGTTAGGTCAAAGGATAACCTGCTAGTACGGTAACCTAAGTTACATTACGTAACACGCTGTATGTGAATGCAATATGCCATACAAAAGCCCATTCGATTCATGTCAATACTCAATATGACGTCAATCACATTAGCAACTTTTTAGCCTATATACATTTGATTCATCAAAACGATGATAATGAAGAATATCGTAATACTCGGTGCGGGCACATCTGGAACAATGATGGCAAATCACCTACACAAAAAGCTAAATAAAGATAAATGGGCTATAACAGTAGTAGACAAAGAAAAAACTCACTACTATCAGCCTGGATTTCTATTCGTTCCATTTGGAATATATAAACCAAAACAAACGAAGAAATCATTGGAAAAGTTTATCCCTAAAGGCGTAAACTTAATTCAAGAGCCCATTGATAAAATAGTAAAAGAAGACAAAATCGTTCTTCTACAAAATGGCTCGAAAATAGAATATGACATCCTGATATTAGCCACAGGGACAGATATAGCTCCCCAAGAGATAGAAGGCATGCTTGGAGAATTCTGGCAAAAAGATATTTTCGACTTCTATACGTACCAAGGATCTAAAAATTTAGCTAAAAAGCTTAAAAACTGGGGAGGTGGAAAGATGGTTGTTCATATAGCAGAAATGCCTATCAAATGCCCCGTAGCCCCATTGGAATTTGCTTTTTTAGCTGACTCATTTTTCAAGAACAAAGACATTCGAGAGAAGGTAGATTTAACCTTCGTTACACCTATGGATGGAGCTTTTACGAAACCCCAAGCGGCCAAAGAACTCAACTACCTTCTCGAACAAAAAAACATAAAAATCGTTCCAAACTTCAACATAGAACGCGTGGATGGTGAAAACAAAAAAATCATCGACTATGCAGAGAAAGAAGTAGAATACGACCTGCTCGTCACCGTACCTACCAATATGGGGGATGAAATGATAGAGCGTTCGGGTATAGGTGATGACTTGAATTTTATTCCGACGAATAAAAACACATTACAAACACTAGTAAGTGATGACATTTTCGCCATTGGAGATTGTACGAACCTACCCGCTTCTAAAGCTGGATCTGTAGCACACTTCGAAGCAGAGATTCTCACGGAGAATATTCTTCGATATATCGATGGAAAACCTTTAAAAGAGGAGTTTGACGGTCACTCCAACTGCTTCGTGGAGACAGGTGATGGCAAAGCACTTCTGATTGACTTCAACTATACGCAAGAGCCCGTGACGGGTACATTCCCTATTCCAGGAATTGGCCCTCTCAAATTGATGAAAGAGACCCATATGAATCATCTGGGGAAATTGGCCTTCCGATGGGTCTATTGGAATATGCTCATCCAAGGAAAACATATTCCATTTGTATCTGCCACGATGAATGAAGCAGGAAAAGACATTGAAAAAACAACAGTTTAATAAATAATAATAAAACTATGACAGAAAGAACATATGCTGGCATTTGCGTAAAGTGCAATGAACAAGGATACCTAGAAAATCTAAGTGAATGGAGCCAAGAAGTGGGTGCCGAGATAGCTCAAGAAGAAAATATAGAAATGACAGATAAACACTGGGAAGTGATTAGTTTTCTTCAAGACCAATGCAAAAAAGAAATCCCTCTAACTATCCGTAAGGTAGGTAAAAGTGGAATTGTATCCATCAAAGAGTTTTATCAATTGTTTCCTGATGGTCCATTGAAAAAGGCCAGCAGAATAGCAGGAATACCTAAACCCGTAAGTTGTATCTAATAACAAAAAAATATCATGAATAAAATAAAACAGCGTCGCTAATAGTAAATAACTAAACCCAATCTCTAATCCTGCAGTGAATGAACTCACCAAAATACTCAGCGGACTTTTTTTATAAACCTCCTGCCCTTC
>JBMYYN010000006.1:0-20769 GCA_049609445.1 Bacteroidia bacterium
TCAGCAAACGCTAATACTTTTGGATTATTCCAACCTCTATTTCCGTGATATGCTCCACTAAAATTAGAGTTATACCCCATTGCTCCTTCTGTAGCCTCATGATTTAAGTTGCCCCAAAACATACAACCGTAATTAGCCAAATCTTTCTCTTCACTATTGTCAGAAAAGTGCTCTAGGATAACATATGCATCAGAATTAACGGCTTTCACCTCGTCGTAGATACGCTTGATATTCTCCACTCGTTTGGTGTCATAAGCTCCCCAAGCCCCAACATTTCCTAGAGTATTGTTTTGTGTAAATCCTTTAGAAAGGTCAAATCGAAATCCATCTACCTTGTACTCCGTCAACCAGTATTCCATTACTTGCTTTAAAAATCTCTCTATCGCAGGGCTCTCATGATTCAAGTCATACCCAACGTTGAAATCGTGCTTAGCTTGCTCATTGGCATAAGGACTTTGGCTGGACGGTCTGAAATCTGTCGCATTCCAGTACAATTGACATAATGGACTCTGGCTGAAAGCGTGATTATAGACTACATCCAAAATAATAGCGATGCCGCGTTTATGACACTCATCTACAAATCTCTTGAACGACTCTGGAGTACCATAGTACTTGTCTAAAGCCATATGAAAAGAAGGGTTATATCCCCAACTGTTATTCCCTTCAAATTCGTTTACTGGCATAAGTTCAATTGCGTTCACTCCTAAGTTTTCTAAATAGTCTAGTGTATCCAACAGAGTAGCATAGTTATGCTTCTTAACAAAATCCCGTACCAAAAGCTCATATACCACTAAATCATTTTCTGCAGGTGCTGAAAAACCTGTTGTCTTCCATTCGAAGGCTGACCTATCCATCTCAATCAAAGTGGCAATACCTGTGGTTTTGCCTGTAGGATAAGGATGTGGATTTGGATAAGTCTCTGCATCTATATACTTATCATTGGAAGGATCCAAAACCAACTCACTAAATGGATCAGCTATTTTGATCTCACCATCCACCAAATATTGGAATGCGTACTTCTTGCCTGCCTCTAATCCTGTTATTTCTATCCACCAGATGCTGTTTGACGCATCTTTCTTCATAAAATAACTTGTATTCACTTTCCAATCATTGAAATCACCTATCACAAACACGTTACTTTTATAAGGAGCATGGAGCCCTAGTAGAATACTCGTACTACTTTTATAGTTGATTCCTAGCTTATTGCCTGTTGGGAATGCTTCTTCAGTCACCGTAGGTACTATTACATAATTTACAGTATCATATGCATCAGATCCACTAGCAGATGCTTTCACCACTGCTTGATAGTCTCCAGGAGTAGTCCCTGTACCAGTTTTCACTTCCGCTCCATTCAAAGATATTCTCAGAGAAGCAGATACTGAGGACTCTCCACTTATGCTAACAGTTTCGCCCACACTGTACGTAGAATTATCTTCTGGAGTTTTTATGCTAGCAAAAAGACCTGATGAAAATACTTCTATATACATATCTCCTCCATCGGATGCACGACCGACCTTATTTCCAGCTTCATTTCTAAAAAGAATCGCAATCTGCTCGACTACTTCACCATTTGGCACAGAATAGAAAGCTGTTATATCTGAAATAGTCAACGTATACTTATCTCCACCGATGCTTGTCATCTTAGGAGCATTAGCTGTACCCCACGAACCTTGAACATATTTCCAATCCGCAGGAGAAGTACTTTTATCAGTAATAACACCTGTATGTGCATACACATCTCCAGTAAAACCATCTAAACCACCATTTCCTAAAGATGCATCGAATGTTATAGTCAATGAACTTGACAAAGTCGGGAACGAAGGATTGGTAGTGAGCACCTGAGCACTTGCTAAACCTACAACGCCATAAAAGAACAATATGAAGGTAAAAATTCTAATATACTTGGATTGAATATTCATCTTTCAAAATTGCATTATTTTTTATCTCCATTCAACTAATAGTGTAAAAATGACACTAAGTTAATTTTGTAAAAATACAACCGCAACCCAATAAAATACCTATAAATGCCTTACAAACAGTGAATTGTGTCAATTCTTTGTTTAAGACACACCTATGATATTTATGCCAAAATAATTGGTAAATATGGATTACCATATATATTTGTACACCGAACCCTTAGTGTCTTTTTGACGCTAAGAAACATTAAAAGCTAAAGTATGATAAAAGTAGTACAAATTAAACGAGCCTTATTCCTTTTGGTATTGGCTCTTTTCTCAACAGCTATATCCTATGGTCAATCCACCATCACTGGAAAAGTTGTCGATTCTGAAAGTAACGAAGCGTTGGTTGGAGCGTACTTAGTACCTGTGGGTGCCAAAGGTGGAGCCATCACAGAACCAGACGGATCGTTTAGTATGAAAGTACCTGCTGGTGTTACTCAATTCAAAGTAAGCTTCGTAGGTTACACATCACAAACATTGGATATAGGAAACCAAACGGTATTCACTGTAAAGATGGTAACAGAGGATAAGCTAGACGAAGTAATAGTCATAGCATATGGCACTCAGAAAAAATCAGATAAAACAGGTGCTGTAACTCAAGTATCTTCCGAAGAGCTTAATAAAGGTAGAATTACAGATCCGATACAAGGTATGCAGGGTAAAGCTGCAGGTGTTAACGTATCTAAACAAGGTGGTGACCCAAATGCAGGTTTCAACGTAAATATACGTGGTAGTGCCAGTATAACAGGTGGTACAGGACCTCTTTATGTCGTGGATGGTGTAGTAGGTGTGGATCCTACGACTATCAACCCTGACGATATAGCTACATTCAACGTATTGAAGGATGCTGCTTCTACCTCGTTGTATGGTACACAAGGTTCCAATGGTGTCATTATCATAACTACAAAAGGTGGCAATATAGGAAGTGGACCAGCTTCGGACCAGATAAGAGTAGAGTACAACAGTTTTGTATCTTTTGATAGAGTGGCCAATCGACTAGATTTTCTAGACGGTGATCAAATCAGAGATTATGCAGCGGAAATTAACAGTTCAAACTTCCAAGACAATGGTGCAAATACAGATTGGATGGATGAGATATATAGAACTGGTTTATCACAGCAGCATACATTAGCTTTTAGTAAAAGTGATGACAATACAAGCTATAGAGCTTCTATAAGTGCAAATAATCTTACAGGAGTGCTTAAAGGAACTAGAAAAGACAGATATATTGCTAGAATTAATATAGCTCAAAAAGCATTCGATGATAAAGTAACCTTGACAGCTAGACTAAGTGGTACTCTAGAAAAAAATGAATATGTTCAGTACGATGATGGAAGTAGTCCTACCAATGTTGTTTATCAAGCAATGAGACGTAGCCCAACTGACCCAGTATACAATGCAGACGGCTCTTTCTTTGAAACTGATAGAAACTTTCAGTACAACAATCCTGTAGCTATGATCGAACAAATCAGAGATGATCGTCAAGCTAAGAGACTTCTAGCCAATTTTGGTGCTCAGTATGACATTAATAAGCATTGGAAGATCAATTTGACAACTGCTGTAGGACAAGATGATGAGCAAAAATGGTATTCCTCTCCCGCTTCTGCATTTAGCAACCAAATCAATGGAAACGCTAGTAGAGAGTATAACAATAAAAACTTCAGCCAAATTTCTGAAGTTGTCAGTTACACCAACACATTTGAAGACGTTCACAACTTAAACGTAATCGGCGGACATTCTTGGCAGCAGGAATACAAGGATGGTTTCAAAGCTGAGGCAAGAGATATTGATCCTTTTTATGAAGGTGTAGGTGCTGATAACTTGCAAGCATATTCCGTAATCAATTGGGGAAATGTATCCTCTTACCGTAACACCACTGAAGGGTTAAGTTCACTGTTTTCAAGAGCTATTTATGATTATGACAAGAAATACTACCTAACCGCTTCACTGCGAAGAGATAAGTCTACTAAGTATGGCGACGATATAGAATGGGGAACTTTCTGGGCTGTTTCCTCTGCTTGGAATATTAAGAAGGAGAAGTTCATGAAAGATATATCTAAAGTTTCTGCATTGAAACTAAGAGTGGGATATGGACTCACAGGTAACGCAGATATACCAAACGGGTTAGATAGAGTGGTTTATAAGCCAACTGGTTTGGGTGTGGATGCGGAAACTGGTGAGACCAAAGTGATTTGGAACAATAACCAAGATAACATCCCTAATCCTGACCTAGCTTGGGAGGAAGTAGGTGAATTAAACATCGGTATCGATTTTGGAGTACTAAAGAACAGAATTACTGGTTCTCTTGAGATTTATCGTAAGACCACCGATGGTCTTGTTATGGAGGTTGCAGTCCCTGTGCCACCAAATCCTGCTCCTAAGAAGTATGAAAATGCAGGTAAAATCCAAAACAATGGAGTTGAACTTACACTGAATGGTGTAGTCATTGACAATAAAAATTTGAAATGGAAGAGCTCAATAGCGGCTTCTACCAATAAGCAAGAAACAATCACCCTTGGTAACTTAGAATCTAATAGCCTAGGAATTAAAAAATTATATGTTTCAGGTCGTGGTCTTGTAGGAGGTGATAACTATACTCAGCTTATACTACCGGGATATGAAATAGGATCTTTCTTCCTTCCAGAATATGCAGGTCTTTCTGCAGATGGCAAGTTCTTGTACAAAACAGAAGCTGGAGGAATATCTAGAGATGTATCTAAGGCCAAAAGAGAATATGTGGGTAGTGCTCAACCAGATGTTATTATTGGTTGGTCAAATTACTTCAAGTTTTATAAAAACTGGGATGCCAGCATGAGTATCAGAGGTATATTCGGACATCAAATATTCAATGTGACGCGTATGGTATTTAGTAATCCTGCTGATGCTCCAAACTTAAATGTATTGGAAAGTGCTATAACAGGAGAAAATGCTAAAATAACAAGTGACCCTGCTATCAGCACATATTATCTTGAAGATGGTGATTTTATCAAGCTAGATAACATCTCAGTGGGATATAATGTGCCGTTTAACAAAGAAAGTAAGATTAGAAACTTACGTGTATACCTGAATAGCAACAACCTTTGGATGTGGACTAAATATACTGGTTTAGATCCTGAGCTTAATTTTAGTGGTACTGAGTTTGGTAGAGATCAATATGATGTATACCCTAGAACTCAAAGTATCACATTTGGACTTAACGTAACTTTTTAAAAGATAGAAAGATGAAAAAAATAGCATATTTACTTGCAATACTTGCACTTGGATCTTGTACCAAGTTTGATGATACGGCATATGAGTCTTCATTGGTTTACAATCCGGATCCTGGAAATGTTTACAAAGAACTTAGAGACCTTATCGATGATAATGGATGGTGGTTTTGGGCTCAAGAAGTATCGAGTGATGAAGTGGTCTTCCCAGTGCGAGGTACTGATTGGAATGATGGTGGAAAATGGCGTGTTCTACACTCTCACGAGTGGACAAACGACGTAGATGCCGTTAACTCCATGTGGAGTCATCTCAACGATGGAATTAGAGAAGCAAACAGATTGTTAGACGGTCTTATTCCACTCGCTGGAGATCCTAAAATCGATCAATCTATAGCTAAGCTTAAAACCCTTCGTGGCTTTTTCCTGTACCTTCTCATGGATAACTATGGGGATGTACCAATAGTAACTTCATTTGCAAACGCTCCAGAGCTTCCTTTGAAAGCTACGAGACAAGAAGTATATGATTTCTTAATTGACGATCTAACATCAAGCGTTTCTTTGCTTCCTCCTAGTGCAAACGATTTTGCAGTTTCACAAGGAATGGCTTATACCCTACTGGCTAAGCTGTACCTCAATGCAGAAGTATATACAGGCACACCTGAATATGTAAAAGCAGAAGAAATGTGTGATAGTGTAATCGGGCTAGGTTTATACTCTTTAGACAACAGTGTTACAGCTCCATTTGCAGCGGATAATATTAGCAATGTAGAAAATATCTTCACTATAATATTTGATGAAAATGACGCACAAGGATTCAGACTTCATATGCGTACATTGCATTACCTAAACGACGCTACTTTCGGAATGGCAGTAGGACCTTGGAATGGTTTTGCCATCGTAGAGGATCACTATAACACGTATAGTGAAAATGACCTCAGAAGACAAGAATGGTTCTTGGTGGGACAGCAATATGATAAAAATGGCAAAGAACTTTTTGACCTAACTGCGGGATCAAATTTAATTTTGGATTCATCTATCCCTTCTTTGGTGATGGGATCAGGTAATACAAGTGAGGAAATTCGTATGTCCGGTGCACGTGTCAAGAAGTATGAGATAGAAGAAGGAGCTTTAGAAAATATGAATAACGACTTTCCTATTTTTAGATACGCAGATGTTCTTCTTATGAAGGCAGAATGTGCTGTAAGAAACGGAGCTCCTGGAGCTGGTGATTCGTATATATCTGAAATAAGAGATCGTGCTAATGCTGGACCAACTGTAGGTTTTGGGTTAGACGAAATCCTTGAAGAAAGAGGAAGAGAATTGTTTTGCGAAGGACATAGAAGACAAGATTTGATAAGATTTGGTAAATTTGGCGACGCTTGGTGGGAAAAACCAGCTAGTGGACCTGAAAGAATTACATTTCCAATTCCACAATGGGCGATAGACGCCAACAGTAACTTAGGCTTATAATTAAAATAAACACATAAATAAACAACAACACAAAATGAAAGATTTACTATTAAAATCAACAAAAACGGTAGCTATTCTAGCTGCACTATTTGGAGTAATCACATTGAATTCTTGTAAAGATGACGAAGGTGAAGTAACTCCTACTGAAGAAATCGTAGAAGACGGAATGTACGTTACGGGTGCTGCTACTGGAAACACTGGTTTTAGCCTAAACGGTTTGATGAGCTCTACTAGAAATGAAGTATTAAACGGTGAAACAACTGATCCTAGACCAGAACTTATGGAAGCATTTGTTGCTCTTAAAGCTGACGCTGCTGGATTTAGCATTGTGAACGTTGCTGGTACTGAGAGAACTACCTATGGTCCTGGTGCTGATTTTGCATCTGCTACAGGTGGAAATGATGAGCCACAAGTTGACATCCAAAGAGGTGCAATTGAGGAATCTGCTACAGTATTTACTGTACCTGCTGACGGACTATACCAAGTAGTTTTTGATACTAAAACTGGTAGAGGTTCTGTAACTCCTGTAAACTGGGGAATCATTGGTCAAGCTACTCCTACTGGATGGTCTGGTGACACTGAACTAGATGCTCCTGCATTTGACATGAGTTCAATGACTTGGGAATCTACTGGTGTTGCAATGTCTAAAGGAGAGTGGAAATTCAGATTCTCTGGAGGATGGAAAATCGAAATAGATTCTACAGAAGATCTAGGAAATGGAAACAAGGGTGTAAAAGTAAACACTAACTTCGGTGGAGCTGTAGACGCTCTTGTAGCTGGTGGAGCCAACATGAATACTGACGAGAGTGGTATCTACACTGTGTCTATGACTTGGACTGCTGGTGAAGGTCACACTGCATCTATCACTAGAACTGGTGACTTACCTGCTAGAGATTACTCTGCAGTTAGCGTTGGTCTAATTGGTGACGGTGTAAAAGATGGTAACTGGGATGGTGAGAAGTTCGCTTCAGTGCCTACTAAAGCTGGTGATGTATACACTTGGACTTACAATGGAGTTGAGCTTGCTAGTGCAGGTGGATTCAAAGTAAGAACTGAAGGTACTTGGGATGATATCAACTTAGGTTACGATGCTGGAGTAATCGGAGGTCCTGATGCTGCAGACATTCAAGAATCAGGTGGAAATATGCAAGCAAAAGCTGACGGAACTTACGATATTGAGTTTGTTATCGATGCTAAAGCTGAGACAATGTCTTTATCTTTCACTAAGAAGTAAGATTCGCTTTTATAAGCAACTAAAAAGGCTATCTCAGTTGAGATAGCCTTTTTTTTTGTATATCCTATATTGCTTTTGAAAACTACCTCTCTATACTTGTAAGGTGAAAAACATCCTAATAGCTATACTACTTCCATTAACTATGGTAGCCTGTAAATCCAAAATGAAAAATAAATCAGTTACATTAAATGTGCAATCCACAGAAGATTATTGTGGTGGTGCATATCCGCCTGATGATTTGATCAAAGACCTACGTACACCAAAGGCCTATGCTGGAAAACTGTACTTACACAGTACCGCAGACCGACAATATGAAGGTATACTGCTTAATGTAAATGCGGGCCAATCTTCACTGTCAGGACTATCCACTGGGAAGTACTTCATTTTTAGATATGAGATGCCCAAGGAATCAAGCAATCCAAATACGATTGAGGCTATTGACACTGACAAGATAGCGTGTCTTAAGAAAAGAGCCTTAACAGTTCTCTCTAGCTTTGAGCTCGCTAGAGATACCGAGACTGTAGATTTAAAAATTCACTTGGTATGCGATCCTTGCATGCCTCCTAGACCATAGTTTTATCTAAGAAGAACGACCTTAGCGTAATAAGAAGAGTTATTCGAACGTACTCTAACTAAATATACTCCACTGGTACAGCTAGAGATATTTATTGTACGTGTCCATACATTACTTTCAAATACCTGCTGTCCCGTTGACAGAGAAATTACCTCTACTCTATCTCCTGTTTCTAATCCGTTAAGATTGAAGTACCCATCTTTACTTGGATTTGGATAAATTTTTAATTTGTTCAACTCATTCCCAAACACTTCAGATGTGGCCACATTGGATACTCTTGGAGTCGGCTCAGTAAATATTTTCCAATCATCATGACCATCAGAAACTCTTCCAAAGGATACATCAGCATTTTGAGGACCAAAACTAACGTAGTCTATCATGATACCATTCTCATCAAATAAGGCAAGTTCTTCACCAGCAGTGAACAATTTAAAATTAGCATGGGATTCACCTTCTTCAGTATCATTATCTGCCCAAAATAAGTGGAATGAGTTTGGAGCAATCGTTTTATCCAGCACCTTAAACTTCTTAGGTTTGGACAAGTCATCCGTTAAGTAGACTCCACCTAAGTTTACGTTTATGGACTTACCGACGTGATACAACTCTATCCAATCTTCATATTTTTCTGATTCATCTTGAATTCCTGTTTCATTTCTTGCCATCAATTCATTGATGAACAATGCCAAGTCAGTCCTCTCTTTTTCAACTCTTATCATATCACACGATGGGTAGACTGTTTTCTTGCCATTTGATGCTTCTATTTCAAAGGCAAATCCAAGCAGATTCAATGTTGGGTGCCATTTAAAACTTGTAGAATACACTCCGTTAATTTCATCTATAAGCAGCAACGTATCCTTCCAAATGGACGATTGGAACTCCCAATTGTAGTTCAGTACTAAATGCTTCAAATCCTCTTTTCCTTTAGTCTTCAGATAGATAGTAACTGAATCTGAAGCATAATCTATGCTATACGAATAAGCGTATGGAATGTAACCTACATCCACGACCGGTTTAAGTTGATTTAAAGCCGCATTTGACCGTCTATTGACGTAGTCTACTATACCGTATTTCACGTGCGACTTACTGAAATAGCCAAAAGAGTTATGAAAATCTGAATCTGTATACCCGTAGTCCAATGAACGAACAGTATCTAGCAAAGCTGCCGGAGTTATAATAGATTTTAAGTCATACACCCGTGGAGATAAAGAATCTTGATTGAAGTATTCGGAAATCGCCTTATCCATAAGGTAAGTATACATCTTCTCGTACTTCTCACGTGTTATTATCTTATCAAACAATGGCCTTCCATTCGAGCCTCTGCTCCAGTAGTAAATATTTCTATCGCTCCATTCCTTTCCCAAAAAATCTACTCCTAACGTGTTATCGAGATCATACGGAATGTATTCAAACTTGTCTGTGAGTGTATTGAAATAGAGATAAAAGTTATTGTTGTTGTAGTTAGGGCCATCCCAATGACCGGTTAATACTTCCATCACTACAGATTTCAAATAGCTATGTACATTAAAAACCTCTTCTAGTCTACATTCAAACTGACCATCTGGTGTATTATTCAGGACGTCTATCAACTTTGCTAAGTCCTCATAATCCCCTTCTCCTCGCGTTTTTTTCAGTTCATAATAGTCTTGCTTATAATTACTTGCTGATGCACCACGATAAGCGAGATTAGCTCCATAAGTGCATTTATAGAGGTTACCTTTGTTTCCATACCTACTTTTGGTGAATTCCTCATCTATGTGCTCTACATTCAGATAGAGACCATAATATGTCCCATTTATGTACAGTTTGACGTGGTTTGCTCTAGATGCTGGTACTTCAAGATAATTTAGAAAATCAAAGCACAATTTGCTTCGACTCAAGGAGGGATCATTGTGCTCTCCATTGAGATTCATCTTTTCTAGTCCGTAAAACTTCTGATCTTCGTATTCGTTGAAAGACACTTTAAATGATTTCTTAGCCGCCTTTCTAGATGTATTTCCACGAAGTCTAAATCCTATTCGAGATACTGTATCTCTTATTGTTCCATTGTCAAATATGAACGATGCTTCATAGTGCTCATCACTATTTCGATTTGCTGCGTCCAGTATTTTATCTAAAGATGATTGAGGGATATTAATGTAAACTGATGGCACCACATCATCTCTAAATACTTCTCCATTTGAGGGAAGGTTCTGCTGAGCTGAGAGCGTAATAGTCTGAATTAAGTAAAAGAGAAAGATTAAATAGTTCTTAAACATTTTCATCTTTAAACTCATTCCATAAAGGTTCTTGAACTTTTAAAGTCAAGGCTGCAGCAATGAGGAAGAACACACCCCCTACCATCACATAGTTAATAGCGTAACTATTGAAAACATTCTTAACAATTGGTCCGCCAACTATTCCACTTAATATCTGCGGAACAACTATAAAGAAATTAAAAATACCCATATAAACCCCCATTTTTGCTGCTGGCAATTTTTCAGCAAGCAAGGTATAAGGGATAGACAGGATACTACCCCAGGCTAAACCTACGCCTATCATCGGAATTATAAGAAAAGTTGGATCCAAAATAAACTTCATTGATATTAATCCCAATCCACCACAAACAAGTGAGAATATATGAACAAACTTTCTGGAGGTTTTATTTACGAACTTATGTAGAAACAAAGCGTATATCGCTGAGATACCGTTGTAAATCCCAAAAAGTATTCCTACCCAATCTCCTGCATCATTAAACAAAGCGGAGTGAGTATCTGTAGGCAATGCTCCATAATGATGTGTAGCTACTGCAGAAGTTGTATACACCCACATTGTAAAAAGACCAAACCAAGAGAAAAACTGAACGGCTCCAAGTCTTTTCATCCTTTCCGGCATGTTTTTAAAATCTTTAAAGATATCCGTAATCCATACCTCAGATTTAGATGTTTCTTCCCTTTCCCCAAAGCTTTCCATTTCTTCAGGACTGTACTCTTTTGTTTTGAAAAGAGTTACTAAAATTGTCGTTAACAAGAGGACAGCTCCGATATAGAATGAAAACTTCACATTGTCCGGGACACTACCTTCTGCTGCTACATTCGGTATATGCATTATCTTATGTAAAAAAGTAGGTAACCAAGACCCGACTACGGCTCCTATTCCAATTAGTACAGTCTGTATCGCAAACCCCTTAGTGGTCTGATTTTTCGGAAGCATATCTGCCACTAAAGCTCTGAAAGGCTCCATAGCCACGTTGAAACTTGCATCCATAAATGCCAAAAAAGTTCCAGCAAACACTAGCGTATACGCACTACCAGCCACTATACTATTGGCATTTGGAAGAAGCAAAAGACCTAAAACCGCTAGTATTGCACCAACAAAAAAATAAGGTTTCCGTCTTCCCCATCGTCCCCATGTTTTATCGCTATAGTACCCAATAATAGGCTGAACAATCAATCCAGTAAATGGTGCCACTAACCAAAACCAAGAAAGCTCTTCTACACTCGCACCAAAATTCGCTAAGATTCTACTAGCATTACCATTTTGCAAAGCAAATCCACCTTGTATGCCTAAAAATCCCATGGACAAATACCATAACTGTGATGTTTTTAATAGTGGTTTTAGTTTCATTATTCTCTCTCTTAATAAAATTTAAAATTGTTTTTGCTTACGTTGTCAAACTCTTCTTTGACAAACTTGTATAATCTCGCTGGTTTGTGCGGAACCCCTTTTTGGAACTTATCCGTTTCCAATAAGAAACCAGTCTTTAACATCCTTCTTCTAAAGTTTCTTCTATCTATCTCTGCATCCATAATCTCATTGTATAGCGTATATAACTGATGCAGAGAGAACTCCTTCGGCAATAACTCGAATCCCACTGGCTCTCGATAGAGTTTATTCCTCAAAATCTGAATCGCTGACTCCAAAATATCATTGTGATCAAATCCTAACTCGGCTACCGACTGGTAGTCTTCCCAAAGAAGATGCTTTGCAAATCCCGAAGGTTTAATCTTATAGTTTTTGATATTTATCAAAGCAAAATATCCGATGGTGATAACACGTGCATCAGGTTCTAGTCGTATAGCCTCAAGCCATTGTCTATCCTTTGCTTTAGATAGTCTTTTTGGATGTCCGAAAGCACCAATTTGCTCTAAAAATATATTTTTTATCCCTGTCAGACCAGTCAATATCCTTGAAGCTGCATCATCCAAATCTTCGTCATCGTATATCAAATCTCCCGGCAACACCAAGGTGTCATCCTCCAATTCTAGATTGTCCCGTAAGTCCCGTTGGACCAATAAAACCTTAAGTTCTGCACCATCAAAACCAAATACAACACAGTCTACTGAGACGTTAGGGTTTGTTTGATTTTGAAATTTATCCTTCATTCAACTTTTGTATTTCTACTTATTTATGTGGTAAATTTAGCTATTTTTTTCAAAGTGTAATTTTTACACTAAGTTTGCTTGTAAATAATTAACATTTAGATGATTTTAGTAGCTGATAGTGGATCTACAAAATGCGATTGGATTTTGATTGATGGAGATCAAAACCAACACAAAACGCACACGATGGGGTTCAATCCTTTTTTTCATAGCTCTGCCCTTGTCGCAGACAAATTGATGGAAAACGAATTACGCCATGAAGTTTCAGAAATATATTTCTATGGAGCCGGCTGCTCAAGTGACGAACGTAACCATATAATTAATATCGGTCTTAAAAACGTCTTTACTAACGCTTCTATAATCAAGGTTGATCACGATCTAACCGGAGCTGCAATAGCTTCATGCCAAGGTGAAGAAGGAATAGCCTGCATCATTGGCACAGGGTCCAATTCTTGCTATTTTGATGGAAAGAATGTACACGAGGAAGTACCTGCTTTGGGTTATATCCTAGGAGATGAAGGAAGTGGTTCATACTTTGGAAAGATCATGTTGTCAGAATGGCTTTATAATAGAATGCCTCCTCAACTCGCTGAAGCATTCCAAAAAGAATACAACTTAAGCAAAGAAGGAATCTTCGAAGCTGTTCATCATAAACCAAATCCAAACGTTTATTTAGCAAGTTTTATGCGATTCGCCAGTGCTAACTTGGATCACACTTATTTCAAAGAAATGATCTATGAAGGTATGGCTAAATTTATCAATATTCATGTTTGGTGCTATGACAATTTCAGAGAAGTTCCTGTGAACTTCGTGGGTTCTATCGCATATTATTTCAGAGATGTATTGGAAGAAGTGGCAAGAAATCATAGATTTACCGTAGGAAAAATTGAAAGAAGGCCTATCGAGCCTCTTGCAGCTTATCATTCTAAACCAAAAAACTAATCAAATGAGCCTAAAAGCATGTATTTACGATTTGGATGGTGTAATCACGGACACTGCTCAGTACCACTATGAATCCTGGAAATGGGTCGGCGAACAGTTAGACTATACACTTACCGAAAAACAAAACCAAAAACTAAAAGGAGTTGGAAGAAAGGAATCTTTAGACAAAATATTGCATTGGAGTGGTTCGCGTATTTCTGAAGCAGAAAAACAGAATCTCCTCCACAAAAAGAATCAGATGTACCTTGAGTACATTGATAAGATGACTCCAAATGAGGTATTCCCTCATTTCATAGAATTTAATAAAGCCGCAAAAGAAGCTGGTCTTAAGGTGGCTATTGGTTCAAGCAGTCGTAATGCTATCCGTATTATTGACAAGTTGGATCTAGTGCTAGCGTTTCATGCTATAGTAGACGGTGGTATGACAGAGAACTCTAAACCAGAGCCAGATATATTCTTGCTTGCAGCTGAAAAACTTCACTGTGAGCCTTCCGAATGTCTCGTTATAGAGGATTCTCAAGCGGGTATTACAGCGGCTAAGAAGGCCGAAATGAAATGTGTTCACTTTGGCACTGACAAAGGATTGAAAGGTGCTCAGCTCCATATAAACTCATGGAAAGACGCCGATTTAGATAAATTTAAAAATCTCTTTACATAAATATTAGTAGATGAAAAACTACATAAAGCATCATCCTTGGAACATAATTGAGGAAGGTTTTGACCCCAAATTAAATCGTGTTTCTGAGAGCATCTTCAGCATAGGAAACGGTAAATTTGGCCATCGCGGTAACTTCGAAGAGAGATACACAGGAGATACTTTACTTGGAAACTATGTAGCTGGGGTCTACTACCCTGACAAAACAAGAGTAGGATGGTGGAAAAATGGATATCCAGAATACTTTGCCAAAGTACTAAATGCTCCAAACTGGGCTCGATTAAATATTCGTATTAACGATGTTTCATTAGACTTAGCTAAGTGTGATGTAAAAGAATTCAGTCGGACGTTAGATATGAAACGAGGTGTGGCTACTCGTACTTTTGAGGCGACATTAAAAAATGGAATAACAATCACTGCCAAAGTCGAACGCTTCTGTAGTTTGGCAAACAGTAAACTTGGTGCTCTTAAGTATTCATTTAGCGTGGATCAAGATGCGAGGATCAAAGTTGCATCATACATCGATGGTAAGATAAGCAATGAAGACTCCAATTATGACGAAAAATTTTGGGAAGGCGTAGTCACTAAAGCACAAAACAATAGCTGTTTGCTCATCGCAGAAACAAAAAAGACTGAATTTCACGTTGGGGTTCAAACCCATACTTCTATTTCTAATGGTGATCACAATGTAGACTTCAAAACCAAAGAAACGACCAAGAAATTTGTTAAGATCAAAACAGACTTTGAGACTAAGAAAGATCAGGTAGTAACTATAGATAAAAGGGCAACTATCATTTCTAGCTTAGACGTAGCAAAGGACAATCTTGAATCTGCATTACTTGAAAACTGTAGAGAGAATTGCAGTAGACCTTTTGATGAGCTAAGACAGGAGCATGAAGCTTCTTGGCTTGCAAAATGGGAAGAAAGCGATATTCTAATTGAAGGAGACATTTCAGCTCAGCAGGCCATCAGATTCAATATTTTTCAACTGAACTGCACTTATACCGGGGAGGACGAAAGATTAAACATAGGACCTAAAGGATTCACCGGAGAAAAATATGGTGGAAGTACATACTGGGACACAGAAGCCTATTGCTTACCTTTCTATCAAGCAACTGCTGACAATCAAGTAGCTCGTAACCTTCTCATCTACAGACACAAGCACCTCCAAAAAGCAATAGAAAATGCTGAAAAACTAGGGTTCACTAATGGAGCAGCTTTATATCCTATGGTAACCATGAATGGTGAAGAATGTCACAACGAATGGGAAATCACTTTTGAAGAGATCCACCGTAATGGAGCTATAGCATATGCAATAAAAGACTACATCAGATACTCAGGAGACAAGGACTATCTCGCACAATATGGACTGGAAGTGTTGATAGGTATAGCTCGTTTTTGGGCTCAACGGGTCAACTGGAGTGAAGATAAACAGCAATTTGTGATGCTCGGGGTGACCGGACCTAATGAGTTCGAAAACAATGTAAACAACAACTGGTACACGAACAAAATTGCTGCGTGGTGTATGGACTATTGTCGTGAGGCATACGAGTGGGTGGAATCTAATCATCCAAACGACCTCAGTCGAGTAGTAGAATTGACCAATTTTGATATATCTGAACTAAGGGATTGGGAAAATAAATCTGAGAAAATGTATTACCCATATTCTGAAGAGCACCAAGTATACTTACAACAAGATGGCTTCCTGGACAAAGAGCTAATCCCGGTATCACAACTTCCAGAATCTCAGAGACCGATAGTGGAGCATTGGAGTTGGGATAGGATACTTCGAAGCTGTTACATAAAACAAGCAGATACACTTCAAGGGTTATACTTTTTTGAAGACGAGTATTCTGATGAAGAACTTAAACGACATTATGATTTTTATGAGCCTTTGACCGTTCATGAATCTTCTCTTAGTCCGTGTGTTCATAGCATCATAGCTGCAAAATTAGGAGACGAAAAAAGAGCATATGAATTCTATCTCCGTACAGCAAGGCTAGATCTAGATGACTACAACAATGATACTAGAGATGGACTGCACATTACGAGTATGGCTGGCACATGGATGAGCATTGTTCAGGGGTTTGCAGGAATGAGAGTGAGAGAAAACCAACTGACGTTTAAGCCTTTCCTTCCTGAAAACTGGGAGAAATTCTCTTTTAAAATACGCTTTAGAGGAGAAGTTAAAAATGTCACCGTAGATAAAAACGGTGTTCAATTGAATTAAGACAAACATCTATCATCCTCATTTAGAGACCGGTATAGTCTACTTGTGGGATGACAGGGAAGATTATAAATAGAAATGAAGAAGATTTTACTTATCGTGTTTTCAGTGGTGATTTTTATCGGCTGTAAAAAAGCTGGAAGTTCATTAGAAGACAACAAAATATTTGGTCTAGCAAGTCCGATTCAACTTACGGGAGACACTACCAGAATTATACAATCAGACTATTTTACAAGTCCGGTTGTTATTGACTCTATAGTTTCAGATGACAACTTGGAAATTTCATATGTCGATGACTTTATTTTTATAGTAGCTAACGAATCCTCAAAACCTATCAGTAATCTCACGGTTTTCGCCGAGGGGATGCCATACTCATTTCTCGTTAAAGAGAGAACGGGCATTGATGTGATTCAACTTTTTGATCTGACTGGAGAAAAACTTCAAATCAAGGGAGAATTCAATAATTGGCAACTAGAAGACCTGGCTTCATTTCCAATGGATGGAATAGAATATCCTGCTCTTATCACCAAATTAAAACCTGGAAAACATCAGTACAAGCTTGTATCTGATAATCAGGAAATGGATGATATCAATAATCCAGAAAAGATAAGCAATGGCATGGGCGGTTTCAATAACATATTAGAAATAAAAGGACCTCACAAAGAAGACCTTCCTAAGATATCTACTAAAGCATTTAGCAAATCGGACATAACCGTGAGCGGCTATCTTACAGATGGCATCTACGCATACTGGAATAACTTTAGAATAGAAACGAAACAAGAAGGAGATGAATTCAAACTTCTGATACCTCCTTTTGCGAAATACGAAGCTAGATCTCATATTAGAGTATATGGGTACAATGATAAAGGTGCTAGTAATGATCTTCTAATTCCGCTTAACAAAGGAAAAGTAATTACAGATCCAGGTAAGCTAAACAATAGTGATTGGCACAGTAGCATCATGTATTTTATGATGGTCGATAGATTTATGGATGGTGATGAATCAAATAATCCAAGTAATCAAGACCCCGCTATACTTTCTAAAGCTCGCTACTATGGAGGAGACATAAAAGGAATTACTCAGAAAATAAAGAACAATTATTTTCAAGATTTGGGAATCAATACCATTTGGGTCTCTCCTATCACTCAGAATCCTACAGATGCTTGGGGTCAATTCAATGATCCTGACACTAAATTTAGCGGTTACCATGGCTATTGGCCTATTACGAACACTACTGTAGATTTCAGGCTCGGATCTCCACATGATGTAAAAGAAATGTTGAGATTGGCTCACAACAACGGACTAAGTGTAGTTCTTGACTATGTAGCAAATCACGTACACGAACAGCACTCTGTGTATCAAAAGCACCAAGATTGGGTAACACCACTATATCTACCCGATGGAACTATGAACACAGAAAAATGGGATGAACATCGATTGACCACTTGGTTTGATACGTTCCTACCCACATTAAACCTCGAAGAGCAAAAAGTTGCTGACTTCATGGTTGACTCAGCTGTCTTTTGGATTAGTGAATATGACTTTGATGGATTCCGTCATGATGCGACAAAACATATACCAAATAATTTTTGGAGAACACTAAACAGAAAAGTCAAGAAAATAAGCAAAGAAAAAGGAAAGTACATCTATCAAATTGGTGAAACATACGGTGGTTATGAGCTAACTAATAGCTACATCGGCAGTGGTCTTCTGGATGCTCAGTTTGATTTCAATATGTATGACAACGCCCTACCGGTATTTGCTACGCAAGATGAAAGCATGACACGATTAGGCGATGCTCTTACCTCAAGCTTAGAAACATACGGACACCACCACTTGATGGGAAACATCACTGGCAACCAGGATAAACCGAGATTTATGAGCTATGCGGATGGTACTCTAAGTTTTGACCTTCCTTGGATGGAGTATAAACGTATCGGTTGGAAGCAAAACATTGAAGTGCAAGATTCAATCGCGTATCAAAAAATGGCAATGTTCAATGCATTCAATATGACCATTCCTGGTATCCCAATTATATACTATGGAGACGAGATCGGAATGCCTGGAGCTGGAGATCCTGACAATCGCAGAATGATGCGATTTGATAATCTAAAAGAACAGGAGGCCAAGCTAAAAGAAGAAATCACTAGCCTAATTAAACTTAGGAATGAAAATCTTGCTTTGATTTATGGGGATTTCAATATTGTAGAAAATACGGAGACCACTCTCGTCTATACTCGAAAATACTTTGACAATGAAATAACAGTGAGTCTAGATAAAACAAACTGGGATTACACGATAAACTAATAACACAATTAGCAATAAAATGAATAAATACATCATCATATTATTTTCAATCTTCTTGTTTGCATGCAACAACAATCAGGAAGCAGAAGAAGAAACTAACGTTGAAAAAACAACAGAAGAAGGAACAGTGGAATCACCATCTGAATGGATACAAGATGCCACAATCTATGAAGTGAACGTCAGGCAATACACCAATGAAGGGACTCTGGCAGCATTTGAAGAAAGACTACCATTTCTGAAAGACCTTGGTGTAGACATTCTTTGGTTTATGCCTATCCAACCTATCGGCAAATTGAATCGAAAGGCTGTTGGAGATACGTTTGTACAAGATTTAGACAATCCTGATTATGATAAGTACTGGGGAAGCCCCTACTCTATCCAGGACTATACTGCTGTAAATCCAAGATACGGATCTGTTGAAGATTTCAAGAGAATCATAGAAAAATGTCACGGGATGGGCATCAAAGTGATGCTAGACTGGGTAGGAAATCACACAGCTTGGGATAATGCCTGGGTAACAGAGCATCCTGAATGGTACACTCATGACAGCACTGGCCAGATTACTGACCCTATAGGTTCAGATGGCAAGAGCTGGGGATGGACTGACGTAGCTGATCTCAACTATGACAACAGGGACATGAGAGCAGAAATGATTAAGTCTATGCAGTTTTGGGTGACGGAATGTGACTTAGATGGATTCAGATGTGATGTGGCTATGGAAGTTCCTACTGATTTTTGGAATGAAGCGAGAGTAGCTTTGGATGAAATCAAACCTATGTTTATGTTGGCTGAGAGCGAAACACACCAACCTGATCAGTTTGACTCGGCCTTTGATGCGTACTACGGATGGGAGATGCACTCGGTCTTCAACAAAATATACGAAGGAGAAGCAGATGCTTCTGAGGTAATAAGAGTGATGAATCTCAAGGATAGTATCAATGGAACAAGAGCATTTCCAATGAACTTCATCACAAACCATGACGAAAACAGTTGGAACGGTACGATCGACGAAAGAATGAAGGAGTCTTGGCAAGCTATGGCTTTGTTAAGTTATTCATTAAGAGGAATGCCTTTGATTTACTCTGGTCAAGAAGTAGGACTGAATCATAGATTGAGCTTCTTTGGAAAAGATGAAATAAAATGGGAATCCGATGAAGCATCACTTTATCTAGGATTCTATCAAAACCTCAATGAGCTAAAAAGTGACCCAGCATTTAACATAAACAGTCCAATAGAGATGAATGCTAATGGAGACCTTTTGACCATAATTAGAGGAGAGAAAAGTAATTTTAAAATCTATATCAACCTTTCGTCTTCTGTATTACAATTAGAAAACTTTGAGGAAAAAACGCAAGGATACAGCATACGAGATCACCACGAAATGCAATCAGAAGGTGTGCTCGGAGCATGGGGCTATGTAGTTTTGCAAAAAACAGAAGAAAACTAAGTAGCTATTATTCTAAAATATTGGAAGAGCATCTCAGAAATGGGTTGCTCTTTTTTTGTTGAAACTACTTCAAATAGAGCATCAATCCGATTAAAAACAATGAATTAATAATCAGTGCGATTAATAAAATTTTTAGATGACTATATTTCATTGTAGTTTAGTGACACAAATTTAGAGTTCTCAAGTATCCCAACGATGGGCTCTTTAGTAATATTATTGTAATCTTGGAAAAACACAGTAGGTATAAAATACTTTTGTCTCAAGCTAAGAGCTTGATAGACTCAAAGATGGATGACATTGCAAATATGGCAAATTTAACTGCATTAATTCATCAAACATTTAAACATCATTGGATTGGGTTCTATAGAGTTACAGATAATATGTTGTC
>JBMYYN010000007.1:0-20729 GCA_049609445.1 Bacteroidia bacterium
GAGAGTTGGGTAGTATACTAGGAGTACACGTCCAGTTGTTTGGTTTTTTGTAAAACGCACTGGTGATGGTGGGGCTTCTAATCATACTATCAAATTCAGTATATCCATCAAAATATGTCATAAAATAGCTCTCGGCAAAAGCTGAAATTTTAGTTGTTTCATTGATTGAAATCGGTTCACTAAAAAGCTTCAGATTACTCGTGTCATCATCTAAAAAATAATAAATAGAATGAAGCTTATTTAGGGACTCTATCTTAACATTCGACTCTCCTTCAAAGATCATATTACCCTTAATCAAAGGAGTTTGACAAAACACCTCATGCATATCAACGACAGAAACTTCAGCACTATCAAAACCCCTTTCTCCGCCAAAAACTAAAGAAAACCCGTTTTGAAGCTGATCCCAGCTGACCTTCTTTGGATAACAACAATTATAGTCTACGTAAGGAGCCGTAGAAATCTCAAACAAACGTCCATTGCTCAGTTGATATTTTACACTATCAAAAAGACTTTCCGAAGTTAAGAACTCATTACTGCCAGGTGCAATTTGATATATACCCGTAGAACTTAACACGTACCATGCACTCATCTGCCCACAGTCCTCGTTGCCAATCAATCCATCAGGTGTATTGGTATAAAAGGAATCACAAATTTGTTTGATGATTTTTAGTCCTTTTTCTGGATGTGCGGTATAGTTGTACAAGTATGCAATATGATGGCTGGGTTCATTCCCGTGAGCGTATTGACCGATGAGTCCTGTTATGTCGGATTGAGTTCTACCTGTCGTTTTCTCTTTCTCAGAGAAAAGAGCATCTAATCTTTTTTCATTTTGACTGAAGTAAAATGAAGATTTGTGCTGCACAAAACTATACTGCCAACTATTTGCCTCAGTGAAATGTAAATTCACCTCACGAGGGTCAAAATCTTTGAGCCAATCACCATTCAATCTGGGGGTTGCAAACCCTGTTTCAGGATTTATGATATTTCGCCAGGATTCAGCCCTTTTTCGGAACACCCTAGCAATACTATCTTCTCCCATTTCCCTAGCCATTTGGGAAATGCACCAGTCGTCGTACGCATATTCAAGTGTCTTACTTACACTTTCTGGTTCGTCTTCTGCTCTTACAAATCCATACTTCCTATAGCTTGGCAAGCCAAAAATATCTTCGTTCGCACTTGCTACCATAGCCTCTAGTGCGAGTGTCGTATCAAAACCACGAATGCCTTTCATATAAGCATCAGCTATCACACTGACCGAATGATAACCTATCATACAATCTGTCTCGTTACTTGCCAATTCCCACACGGGCAGTCTGCCGCTTTGCTTATAGATTTCTAGAAATGTTTTTATGAAATCTGTCGTTCTCTCCTCATCTAGAATGGTCAACAACGGATGCAGTGCTCTATACGTATCCCACAATGAAAACACGGTATAATGTGTATGATCTGGAGACTCATGAATCTTCCCATCATGACCTCGATATTTACCATCTACGTCCTCTGCTATATTCGGGTGAATCATACAGTGATAAAGTGCCGTATAGAAAATATTTTTCTTCTCTTCATCTCCAGTGAAAACCTCAATTTTGGAAAGCTCTTTGTCCCACAACTTGGCAGCATTTCTCTTGACCATATCAAAATCCCAATGCCACAATTCATCCTGCAGGTTGGCAAGTGCCCCTTCCACAGACACAAAGGATATTCCAACTTTGACGAGAAGTTGTTTTGACTGATCCAATTCAAAACTAAAACCAGCAATCGACTCATCCTCATTTGCAATCAAGTCAGAAATCGGTTTTGAAAACTCCATTGCGAAATACACATGTTGATCAACAGCCCAAGCCGAACTTCTTCTAAACCCGGTCACCATTTTGTCCCTGACTTTCAGAATTTTGTGGTCAATAAGCTTATCTCTATGTTGTAGATTTAGTAATACATTCACGTTTGTTTCAGAGTACGTATATCGATGAAATCCAACCCTTTGAGTAGAAGTAAGTTCTACCTGAACATCATGGTCATCCAACTGAACTGCATAATATCCAGCCCCAGCCGATTCATTTGAATGGGAGAATTTTGACACATAGGCCTCTTCTTGGAGGTCTAGATTACCATCATAAGGCATAATCATAACATCCCCATAATCACTCACTCCTGTCCCACTCAGATGTGTATGACTGAATCCATAAACGATAGAATCTGAATAGTGGTATCCACTGCATCCATCCCAACTGCCATCTATGCGAGTATCTGGGCTCAGCTGTACCATCCCAAATGGAACCGTGGCTCCAGGAAAAGTATGTCCGTGTCCACCTGTGCCTATGAATGGGTTGACGTACTGGCTAAACGATTGCTTCTTCGCAGGTACTACTCTTTCTTCGGGTCGCTTAATTGGTGTATATCCGTCAGGACTTCCTGAAGCTCCTTGGTTCTGATCTTGTACCTTAGGTTTATATGAGCCCAAAAGACCATCGTGCACTTGGCTAAAGGCAATCTGTGAAATTAAGACGAATAGAATAGTAAGACGCATTGGTTGCGAAGATAATGAATAGTGGGTAGTGAAGAGTTACTCGTGAATGGCTGTTACTGTTATCACGACTCTTCTATTTTGCTGGTGTTCTTCTTCAGTTCTAGCTCCTTTAAGGAATGGTTTGTTTCCTTGGTATCCTTTAGCAGTAAGTCTTTCTATTGCAATTCCTTTTTCTACTAAATACGCTACAATAGCATCCGCTCTACTGCATGTTATACATCTTGAAAACTCTTTTGGCATTCGCTCATCTGTATGAACTCCCATCTCAATGGAAATATTTGGATTATCAACAAGAGTTTCGATTAAATCTTCCAAAATAGGAAATGCAATAGGTTGTATGTCAGAACTTCCAAGTTCAAAATAAATAGGCAAGTAAAAAGATTTACCAATGTACCAAAAGTGGCTAGAATCCAAAATATTTAAAGTGTATTGACACCCGTCTTCCAACTTAAAAAAAGTAGAACTATCCGAATTTCTATTGCCATATTTTAGTGCTTTCTTATTGAAGTATAACTGAAAGATTCCTCCCTGTTCAAAGCGAAGGGAAGTGTCTAAATCAAGTAAATTGGGCAACAGTAACGAATATGAAAATCCGTGTATTTCTAGCTCCAGAGACTCAATAGAATCTGAACTATGGTTTAAAATACTAATTTCACACTTCGTAGCATCTCTTATGCAATTCTCCTTCTGAACATCTACTGTCAACTGTCCGATACAAAGCTGACTAATACAGATAAAAACAAACAAAAAAGTTGACTTGAGCAGTGCAAACAAATTCAGATATCTAAAAATTATACGCAAGTGTAATAGAACCACTTGCAAGTCGCATTTCTCCTGAAGTCACTGTCATTCCTTCTGATACATTGCTGATTTCTAACTCAGATGTAAAGTGCTTTGTAAATTTCGCTTCGATTGAAATAGACTTTTTATCCGCTCTTATAAACGACACCCCGGTTCCTGCACTGAGACCTACAGATTGCACAAGCAGATCAAAACTTTTCTCCTCCGTCACGTTATTCACTGAGTAGCTATCAGATTGATTGGTAGCCATTCTAAAATACTTTGCTTCAAAAGGAAGATAGAGTATCGCATTTCTTTTATCTGAAGTAAAAATATAAGCATATCTCATACCAGCATTGTTATATAGCTTAGCCTCAGTAAGCATACCTAGTGATGCAGTAGCTCCTACAAAGTGTTGCTTTTCAATATACTTCCCTACTCCTACCTTCAAACTGATAGGCAACAGGTAATATTGAGTAGTACCTCCGCTATTCTGAGAGGTATATTGATACTCCGGCCCACTAAATGTCTCTAAGCAAAAGCCTAAACTTACCTCGTAACCTTCATCTTTCCTCGCCCTTATATTTTTTATCTTCTTCTCCGTAAGTACCTGATTTTCTACAAAGTAGTCGTACTCTTTGCGACTAAACGAGTAGGTGCGGTTATTCAAATCTTTAAACACCATGCTTCCCTCTTTTTCATTGAATGACAGAATTTGTCCTTTGACTGCTCCTCCTTTTGTTAGATAAACAATATCATAAGTTGTGGCATTGGCACTATCTGACTGAGCCAAACCAGATGTATAAAAGAAGACAAAACCCAAAACAAGCAACGTCTTTAACAGGTATGATTTCATTTACTAACAAAAGTATTCAAAACATAAGAGCATGAAAGAAAACAAGACACAACTTAGGATTATCTGTGCAAAATCAGAATTCTCTATTTTTGCTTAGCACTTACTTATTGAAAAATGAAAAATAGTTACATCTATCATATTTGCCTCATATTCTTGCTTACTTTAGCCGCCTGTAAATCATCAGATGACGGAGAAGTAGTTCCAGAACAAAGTACTGAAAGTCAATTAGAAAGCAATAACCTATCTAACAGTTGGAAAACATATGCATATTCAGACTTTCTTATTGGAAGTCTTGGTGCACCCACCGTTGGAACCGCTAGTTTAGAATTAGTGAAGTCCCAAGAATATCCATTGCAACATTGGACTTCTTATAAAAACGATAACATATATCTAGGCATGGAGGTTGTTAGAAACGAAGTGAGTACTCCCAGTGGATTCTCCAATAGAATATTCTCTCTTGGACCAAACAACCTAGAAATAATGGAAAAATCGGACCAGTCTGTTTTTAGTTGGCTTCAACAAAAGTACCTTGACCCATTGCCAAGGACCTCACCAAGTGTAAATAGTACCAGTTACTATGTAAAAGCTGAAAATTTTAAAAGTTTTCTTAGTCCTTATGAATTTGCAAATCTTGAGAGAGCTAATCAAGGTAGAGGTGCTGAATTTGACGCTAGGTATGCTGAAATAAACGGGGACAATATCAGTGTTGTCAATCTTTCTGAAGGAGATGTTTTTATTGAATTTTGGAATAAAAAGTACGATCAAAAACTATTTCGCACAGATGATTTTTACTACAGACTAGGAGGTGGTTTAGGGATTAGACCATATGGATTTTCTACTAAATATTATAGCTTCTGTAGTTTTGGTGATGATCTTGTTGCCATCGGCATGTACACGGATGGTATTTGGGAAAGCGAAAATGACGGTGGTCGTGTGACTGGCAACTTTGTCTATTTACATGACTTTATATCAGATGAGGTAAAAGAGATTGTAATTTCAACTGAAAAACTAGACGAATTCAAACTAGTCTCGATGAATCAGGATGCTCTAGCATACACTTCAACAGATAGAAAAACACACAAAGTAGCCCATTTTACATCGACTGGCAACTCAGCAGAATCCAAGTTTGAATATACCAGTGAGGATGATATGTATCCAGCCTCCTTTTTTCACGATGGAGAGAGTTTTTACTTAGTACTTTGCAATGTTTTGAGAAACAACACTTGGACAGACTTAAAGCTGAAAGCAATCAAGTTTTCAGCTGACGGAACTCCAACAGATTTAGGGGACATCACTATCAAACAGAAATTAGCTGCTCAAGACATAAGCTGTGAGGCTTACAAAGGTCAATTGTTTGTTGCATATCAAGATACTGAAAGCAAATATCCTTTAGTCCAAAAATGGACAAGTACTGGACTCGAAATGGTTGGTGGTATGGGTAATGACCCTTTTACCAAAACGACAAGTCCTATCAGCTTGGTTTCTAGAAATGGTAAGCTTTATGCATTCATTGAGAATGATTTGAATGATATTCACAAGCCACCGTGTTGCCCAGCAGGATATGCTCTCGAGATTTTAGAGTACCAAGAATAGAATCTATTCTCTTCTTTGGATATAGATGATCACATCTGAAGTACCGGGGTCAATTTCTGACGGTCCTCGGCTTCCGACAGTTACCAACGAATTGTCAGACAAGCTGACTATACCTTCCATGAGTAGATCCAGATCATCATCGCCAGCGAAATCGTAAACACTGGGGCTACCAGAGATTTTATCAAAAAAAATCAATCGGTCTCTCGAGACTCCTATGTCTTCACTTGAACCCGTAGTGGAAGAGCCTCCACTATATATACCACCTACGAACTTTCCACTTATCAAAAAACCTCCTTTGTAATCAATCATCTCATAGGTTTCATCCCAAAGATCAGTAAACAGGTCATCTCCCCAAATGTATTTTCCATCATTATCTAATAACACAAAAAATCGGTCCAACCCTATTCTAGCATTCGTAAAACGAGCAACCTCTTCTGATGGATCTAGATCTATGCCTAGGTCAATAGATCCTGTGGTCCTAGCACCTGTGAAAACTCCATTAATGAGCACCTTATCTTCATTCGTTATATAAAGGTTTCTGACAGAAATTTTAGCTCCATCGTTCAAACCTTTAGTCCAGATGGAATCACCGGTGCTACTAAATTTTCTTAAGGCCAGTCCTTTTTCATAAGGAGAAGCTAATAATACAGAACCATCATCAAAAACTCCTACTTCTGAGGATTTATCTTCACTATCCTCGTATGTATCGAATTCCTTTACCCACTCCACAGATTTACCAGAAGTGACTTTCTCGATTATAGTATATACATCCCCATTTCCTCTTCTGGCTGCTCCAGAAACGTATACATTTCCAGATGCATCAGCATCCATAGAATAAGCTTCCAATCTGCTATTGTCCGTCCAAGTGTTGTTGCCAGACAAGTCGAAGGTCATGAACGTTTGGGCTATATCTGAAACTCCACAGACCCAGATTTCATCATTCACTAAAACCATATCTGTGAAATAATCATCCACCTGGCTAGGTGTGTTACACGTTCTCAGCCATTGAGGCACCCCGTTTTTATCATACTTCACTAGAAACGGATCGAGGCGTCCTTCTGATTCGAGAACTAAATCTAAAAAACCAAATTCCTCATCATTAAAGTTTATGGTTCCCTCGAAGCCACCAGCAATGTATATGTTATCAAATTTATCAGAAACGACTTTACTAACAATGATTTCTGTCCCTCCGAACTGTCCCAATAATTCTTTCTCCCACAGAATAGAAGGATCTCCTGTTTCAGCAGGTGTAGTTGTACCATCTCCGTCATCCTTGCAAGATGATAGTAGAGCAATGAAGCATAAAGCAGCTACTAAGTATTTCATATATGTTAATTAGAAAGTGATGTTATATTAGAAAATAAATTAATACCACCTTCACCAAAATTCTGTGAGTTCTTGAAATCTCCAAACGCAGAAGTCACCCCTAAATTTCTGATATTGTCAGTGCCACTTTCCTCTCTTTTAGGTCTCACTTCAAATGTAAAGCTTGTCCAAAGTTTACCTGACACCCTACTTTGGATTAAGTCTCTAGCCATCATACCCTTATTTATATCCATATCCAAATGTGAAATACTTCCACCAAATTCGTCATTGAATGTAGCTCTAGGATGTTGTCTCCATACTTCAGAACCAGTAGCGGCGTCGTACTTTATAATATATGCCTTTGTAGAAGGAAATCCAGAACCTCCTAAACTGGTAATCGTACCATCAATTGTATTCAAGGCCAAGTAATAGTTATCACCAAAAACCGTAAGTCCGTTGCAATAAAAATCCTTTTCGCCGGGTTTAGGTACAATCCGTTTAGAATAAACTTGTTTCCCAGTCTCGTCTAATCGTATGATTTCTGTATAGTAAAAGATCCCTTCTTGCCCGGCACCTTCTTTATGAAGAGCTAGAACAACACCTCCATCATAGCTTCTCGCTCTTACTTGCCTTGGTGCGTAAGCCACTTCATTCGACGAATAATTAAATGTCCACAGCTTTCCATCTTCTGTGCCCCCAGTTCCAAGGTCTATCGAACTGATCCACTCATCACCATAAACGAAAAGGCTTTTTTCATCTTCTGAAAGTTCGATATACTTCATCCCATCTATCAAACTATAGGACCATTCAATTTCATTATTCGGATTAATCTTTCTGATAAATAATCGATCTGAACCATCCGCATAAAATGTATAAATGTTCCCTAAGGCATCTACTCGAAGAGCTTCTCCAGCCTGATTGAGTGCAGCTGAACTAAGATTATTTCCGTCCTTACTAATTTTTGCAAGGCTTACACCGGAGGTCATGTAAATGTTGTCATTTTTGTCTAGATAAATAGCCCCTTCATTGTTCAAGGGCAGAACACCTGGAAACTGCCAAACCTCCTTAAGATCTTTGTCCAGCTTTACCAAAGTGTTATCCCTGTCCGTAATAATCTTATAGTCTTCAGTAATTTGATGATTTCCTTTTGCTCTCAAGAAAACATATAAATTGTCATCTGAATCTATGCCTTTCTCGTGAAACGCTGTTCTCCAAGCAAATGGCGAAAAAGAAGTAACTGTGTTAGCTGTATTTTCATCTACATAACCATCACGGTTGTTATTTGGAGAAGATCCTTCGTCTTCTTTACATCCGTTTAAGATCAAGGTTACTAATATGAGGCAATAAGCTAATTTTTTCATTTACTATATTTCTGAATTGAGGAAGCTAAAATAGTGAAATCATAGAAGTTAAGCGAATTATAGTTCCAACTCTAGGGGTGCCAAGTAATTGAGCGATAAGAGTTAGGAACACTCATACACAAAAAAGCCCTCGATCTCTCGAAGGCTTTGAATATTTCAATTAGAGTCTACATTTCGACTCCGCTCAATGTGACTTTTCTTACAAGTGTATTACTTCGTCATATGCAGCTGCACATGCTTCCATGATAGCTTCACTCATCGTAGGGTGAGGATGAACCGTTTTGATCATCTCATGTCCTGTAGTCTCTAGCTTACGAGCAGATACCACTCCAGCTATCATTTCAGTCACATTAGCACCTATAAGGTGAGCTCCTAAGAACTCGCCGTATTTTGCATCGAATATCACTTTTACAAATCCTTCCTTGCTACCTGCAGCACTAGCCTTACCAGATGCAGAGAATGGGAATTTACCTACTTTGATGTCGTATCCTGCATCTTTAGCTTTTGCTTCAGTATAACCTACAGAAGCTATCTCTGGCCAAGTGTATGTACAACCTGGGATATTTCCATAATCAAGTGGTTCTACGTTTTGACCGCTGATTTTTTCTACACAAATGATTCCCTCTGCACTAGCTACGTGAGCTAGAGCTGGACCGTGTACAATATCTCCAATAGCATATACTCCAGGTACATTTGTTTGGTAGAAATCATCTACAACTACTTTGCCTTTTTCTGTATTGACACCTAGAGTCTCTAAACCAATATTCTCCAAGTTAGTTTGGATTCCTACTGCTGAAAGAACAACATCACAATCCAATGTTTCTTCACCTTTAGCAGTCTTCACAGTTACCTTACAACCGGCACCTTTTGTATCTACAGATTCTACAGAGCTATTGGTCATAATCTTCATGCCTTTTTTCTTATAGATCTTAGTCAGCTCTTTACTAATGTCAGCATCCTCATTAGGAACTATGTTTGGCATGTATTCTACTACAGTCACTTCTGTACCCATAGCGTTGTAGAAATAAGCAAACTCCATCCCGATAGCTCCACTTCCTACTACGACCATTTTCTTTGGCTGCTTTGGAAGAACCATTGCCTCATGGTATCCAATTATCTTTTCACCATCTATAGGGATATTTGGAAGCTGACGCTCACGTGCACCAGTAGCTAGAATGATATGCTTTGCACTATGCGTTTCTTTTTTGCCTTCATTATCTACGCTTACTTGTCCTTTGGCGATAAGTTTACCAAATCCTTTCAGAACCTCGATTTTGTTTTTCTTCATCAAGAACTGAATACCTTTACTCATACCCTCTGCAACACCACGACTACGCTTGATCACCGCACCAAAATCATGACTAGCATCACCTACAGTGATACCATAATCACTCGCATGATTGATATATTCAAAAACTTGAGCAGACTTTAAAAGAGCCTTAGTAGGAATACAACCCCAGTTAAGGCAAACACCTCCTAGTTCAGATTTTTCTACTACCGCTACTTTGTGCCCTAATTGAGCAGCACGTATAGCAGCCACGTATCCACCTGGTCCACTACCGATTACTATTACATCAAAATTCATAATTTGTTCTTGTTTTTATGGCCTGCAAAGAAAGGTATTTTTTTTGTGAGAACTGCATACCAAATCCATTCACATATAGACCTAAAGAACTATTTGAATTAAATTTGCCAGCAATGGGAAGAGCATTCGAATTCAGAAAAGCACGTAAGATGAAGCGTTGGGGTAAAATGGCCGTTACATTTACCCGAATAGGTAAGGAAATATCCATAGCCGTAAAAGAAGGCGGTCCTGACCCAGACAACAACTCCAGACTACGTATGGCAATCAAAAACGCTAAGTCTGAGAACATGCCCAAAGACCGTGTAGATGCCGCTATCAAAAAAGCATCTGATAAAGATAGTAGCAGTTATGAAGAAGTACTGTATGAAGCGAAAGGACCTTATGGGCTAAGCTTGATGATAGAAACTGCTACTGACAACATCAATAGAACAGTCGCTAGTATGAGGGCCATTCTGAATAGAAACCAAGGTGAACTTGGGACTAGTGGTTCTCAAGAATTTAATTTTGAGCGAAAATGTATCTTCAAGGTATCTCTGGGTGAAATGGACATAGAAGAAGCTGAGTTGGAGCTTATCGATTTTGGACTAGAAGAAATCGAACAAGTGGAAGATGAGACTTTAGTATATACAGGTTTCACAGATTATGGCAATATGCAAAAGGGCCTCGAGAGCCTGAATATAGAAATCGTATCTGTAGACATAGAAAGAATTCCGCATAACACATTGGACCTAGATGAGGCTCAAAAAGAAATAGCCAATACACTGATCGAAAAGATAGAGGAAGACGAAGACGTTCAGAATGTCTTTCACAATGCTGCTTTGTAGCTTCTTCGAAGACTTATTTCGTTTAGGATAGAGAACCAAATAAATAGCCAAAACGGTTCTTTCACTTTTCACAAAAAACATAACCTTTGCAGTCTACGCAAAAGACATGTTACTAATACAAGATATACGAGCTAATAAAGATGAAATCATCGCAAGATTAGCAAAGAGAGGCACGGACTATACTGAACTCGTAAATCAGGCTATCTCCGTAGACGATGTTCGTAAAAGTACACAAGTAGAATTAGACAATGTCTTAGGCGAATCCAACAAAATTTCAAAGCAAATCGGTCAACTGTTCGCTCAGAAAAAAATCGAAGAAGCAAATGAAATGAAGGCAAAAACAGGGGTACTTAAAGAACAAAGTAGCTCTCTAAATGAAAAACTAAAGGCCACTGAAGCTGAGCTTCTTGACGTATTATACCAAATCCCAAACGTGCCGAGTGAGGCAGTTCCAGCTGGAAAAAGTGAAGAAGACAACAAGGTAGTACTAGAACACGGCGACAAACCGAACCTTACTCAAAACCTTCCTCACTGGGAATTGTGTGAAAAATATAATCTCATTGACTTTGAACTTGGAGTAAAAATCACTGGAGCAGGATTTCCTGTGTACCGTGGCAAAGGGGCTCGTCTACAGCGAGCACTTATCAATTGGTTCCTTGACAAAGGTAGAGATGCTGGATTTGAAGAAATACAACCTCCGATTCTGGTAAATGAAGCAAGTGGTATAGGCACAGGACAACTTCCAGACAAAGAAGGTCAGATGTACCATATGCAGGTAGACAATCTATATGCGATACCTACGGGCGAAGTTCCTATTACCAATATTTATAGAGATGTCATCCTAAAGGAATCTGATTTCCCAATCAAGAACTGCGGGCACTCTCCTTGTTTCAGAAGAGAAGCAGGTAGCTATGGTAAAGATGTGAGAGGTTTGAACAGACTTCACCAATTTGATAAGGTAGAAATCGTACAATTATCTCACCCTAGCAATTCGTATGAACTTTTGGAAGAAATGAGCTCTTATGTACAAGATCTCCTAAAAGAACTAGGACTGCAATACAGAGTACTCCTGCTATGTGGAGGAGACACTGGTTTTGCAAGTGCTATGACATACGACATGGAAGTATGGAGTGCAGCTCAAGAGCGTTGGCTAGAAGTTAGTTCTGTATCCAATTTTGAGACTTTTCAAGCAAACAGATTGAAACTGCGTTTCAAAAGCGAAAGCGGTAAAAATCAATATGCTCACACCTTGAATGGAAGTGCTCTTGCCCTACCACGAATTATGGCAAGCATCCTAGAAAACTTCCAAACACCTGAAGGAATTGTAGTTCCAGAAGTGTTGAGATCTTACTGTGGATTTGACATAATCAACTAAGATTTTAGAGGGTATTATTCTCTAAATATTTCAAAATTAAGCCGTTAGATTGCGGAATCGAACACCTTCTTAAGCTCATATTATTGTTCACTTTTTAGGCATTGCACATTCCAAAAATGTGCTTACCATTGCCCCGAAAATTAAAAACAAACACAAATGCGTAAAATCATCATCACCGTTACGGCTTTGTTTACTCTAAGTCTTTCAGCACAGCAACCTTTGGATTCTGTTAAAGTTTCTGCTTCTCGTCTCGCTGTAAAAAAGTTTGAATCCGGTAAAGACATCACACTTATCTCTCAAAAAGAAATAGCTGAGTTACCTGTGACTACGGTAGACGAACTACTTCAATATGTCGGAGGTGTCAATCTCAATAACAGAGGAGGTTTTGGTGTGCAATCAGACATAGGTATGCGTGGCAGTACATTTTCTCAAGTACTAATATTGGTAGACAACCAAAGAATCAACGATCCATTAACTTCTCATTTCAATAGCAATATTCCAATACCCCTTTCTGAAATTCATCACATTGAAATCGTAAGAGGATCTGCAGCGGCATCTTTTGGTGCTGACGCTGTGGGCGGTATCATACACGTAAAAACCAAAACGTATGAAGGACTTTGGGAAAAAGATCAATCCTCTACCAATGGAAATCTTGCTTTTGGAGAGCATAATCTGACTCTTGCTGATGCAAACTACCACCAACAAGGAAAGCACTTTGGATTCTCTGTTGGACTCAAAACAAACTCAAGTACGGGTGAGCAACATGTAAACCCAAATTTCATCGGTTCTCAGCTAGGAGATAGTTTGTACAACAACTATTTTGACCTAAAAACATACACTGCATCTCTTGCGTATCGTAAAAATGGACTTAAACTCTATGCACGTGCTGGAGTAGATAGTAGAGAATTTATGGCTAAATATTTCTACACCGGCAGTAAGTATGATGAATCAGAAGAAGAAATCAACTCTTATTGGACGCAAGCTGCTGCAGTTTATCAGGCTAAAAGAAGTCGTACTGATTTCAATATCAGTTATAGAAACAATAATGATATTTTTGCTTTTTCACCTAGTTCAATCAATGAGCATACTACTGACAGAGTAAATGCAACTCTTTCTCAAACGAGGAAAGTTAAAGGTTACAACCTTTCGTACGGATTTCAATCAGATTATCAAAATATTGTAAGTACGGATAGAGGTGATCACGAAACGCAAACTCACGCTATATTCTTCCTTGGACATAAGCGTTTTAATGACCTTAGTTTGAATGGTGGTATCAGAGTAGAAAATTCAGAAAAAATCGGAACGCAACTTGTCCCACAAGTGAACATTGCATATACTAAGAACAGTAAGTACATCCTTCGATCTTCTATCGGTCGTTCTATTCGTCAACCTGATTTTACAGAAAGGTTCATATCTTATGAACTTCCAAAATCCAATCTATTCCCAGGCAGAAATATTGGAAATCCTGACTTAGAAGCAGAATCTTCCTATAGCTTTGATATAGGCATGGATGCATACTTAAGCAATAAGCTTCAGTTTAGCAACACCATCTTTGCACGACAATCTAGTAATCTTATAGACTACTCTCTAACAAATTCTTCAAATATTCACAACCTCACTCACTTAAGAGATTCAACAGACTACCTGTACACGATGAATATTAGTAAATCTACAACAATAGGAAATGAACTTGGGTTGAAGTATGCTATTTTGGATAAGAAAAACCTTAAAATTAATGCAAACTTAAATTACACATACATCAGGACTACCACTCCTGATAGTGTAGTATCTAAGTACATTGCAAACCACCCTATAAACAATATAAACGGAAGCGTTCAACTTACTTCTGGTGGCTGGAACCTGAACCTTGGCGGAGCTTTTATCACTAGAAATGAAGAGGCTGTAGAAGCTATCAACGCTGAGATTCAAAGTCAATATGCACTTGTAAATGCTAGATTAAGTTATACATCTCAAAAGATGCCGGTTTCTGTTTTTGTAAACGTGAGAAATATACTGGACACGCAGTATCAAGAAATTCTCGGTGCTCGTATGCCGGGTAGATGGATGATGGCTGGAATCAGTTGGAGTATAAAATAGAACGCTCTCACTAAAACTTATTAATGGGATTGATTCGAATAGAGTCAGTCCCATTTTTTTAAGTCTAAACTTAACAATTATCACAATTCGATTGAGAAGTGGTTTCTCTTGATAGCGTTTCAACAATATCTTTGAGGCTATGCAAGTCTTGGCTATTCTTCTACTTTCTTTTTCACAATGCCTTTCGTATGGTCAAAGAATAAAGTGTGAATGTCCGAATTTTATTGGAGGGATTGAGAACTTTCATGACCGAATAAAACAAACCTTACCTCTTAATCACATCACTGATAATAGATACTCTGAAATAGACACCACACAACAAGACTCTAATGTGTATGAAATTTTCAATGTTACCGAAATTGCTACCTTCAAAACGGGTTACGAAGATTTAATGCACTTCATAGACTCTTCTTATAATTACCCCAAAGAGGCATCCGATATATGCTTAAAAGCTTACATAAACATTTCATTTATAGTAGAAAAAGATGGTAAGGTAAGTAATATAGAAGCACTTGGGAAAAAAATAGGATATGGCTTAGAAGAAGAAGCTATACGGGTGATATCCCTTACAAGTGGTCATTGGACTGCTGCTAAACTCAGAGGATCACAAGTCAGAATGAGGTTTAGGGTGCCGATACGAATTGTATATTAACTATTACCTCGTCAAAACGGGCAAATTAAAATTTGATCAATATTGAATTCAAAGGAATCTTCTTGGGGTACTTAACAAAGTCACTCTCAGTGACCTTGTAACTCTTTATTTTTTTATCTCTCGCAACAATACGATACTTCTCGGTACAAGAATACAAAGTGTCACCTGTATACGAATTCAACCCGGCTTTAACAAGTTGTAAACCAACCATTTTCCTTTCATCAAGCGTCACTCCTTTTTCCATTATTCTCTTCAACCTATTGCTTTGATTGGAATAATTTGTAAGTACTTTTTCTATCAAAATATAATCAATACCGTCCACGTTCATTTGCCGAACCCATACTCCATCTCCTTTAGGAATATCAGGAACGACCGTAACAACTATTGAGTCCGAACGGTATACTTTATTATTAAAAGTGAAGCTAAATGGTCCAATTTGTTTATCCCCTACGCTAGAATATGTCAAACTTTTGGAGATTTCTGATGAACTTAAATAATATCTGTTCAGTTGTTTAGCGTCATTTCCTGCTAGAAAAATTTGGGAATCCAAAACCTCCGAAATAAAACCACAACTGAAGTAAATAGTTATAGGCTCATTTACTCTTGGAGCAGAATTAGAAACCCTAATTTCTAAATTATTTTGTGCAAAACTACTAAGCCCAAAAAGAATAAATATCCCGACAATTAAATTTTTCATATCACCCAAATATAAAACATCCATAAGACTATAACCAATAACCGTCTCATTTATCAAGCATTATAGCTCTATCCACTTTTTAGCTTAAATCGTAGTACATTTGAAGTTAACAGATGAAGCACTTCTTTCTCTTATTTATCTCTGCTCTTCCGCTTTTTGCGTCAGCACAACTCAATGTACTATGTAAAGACACTAATCGCGTAAATCCATACTATCGATGTGATGACCCATCATTTGACCCTACCTGTGGATGCGACAATGTGACTTATCGAAACGGTTGTGAGATGACGAACATAGGTGGCGTCAACTATCCTTCTGAGATAGAAAATGGCGTATGCAGAACCGATGTGTTCTTCTTTGTCATTACTCCAGTACCTGCATACGAAAAAATAGATTTCAATATGCGTTTTGCTGAAAATCAAGCTACACCGGTCACCGTTCAGATATACAACTCATTTGGGAATCTTGTACTCTCCAGATCTTTCAAAAACATAACCTCTAGTCCTTCACCTCCTATAACATTATACCTTTCTGACCTCCAGACAGGAGTCTACACTTTTGTGGTGAGAGCAGGAGGCATATACCAGCGAAAGAAATTCATCAAACACACCAATTAAAATCAATGAGACTTAAAACCATTCATACAGGAAACTTTATGTTAGATGGCGGTGCTATGTTTGGCACCGTTCCTAAAAGCATCTGGAATAGAATAAACCCCGCAGATGAAAACAACATGTGCAATTGGTCCATGAGGTGTCTACTCATTGAAGATGGTGATAGACTTATTCTTATAGATAGCGGAATGGGAGAAAAACAAAGCGAGAAATTCTTTGGATACTACTATCTAAATGGGATACACTCACTACAGAAATCACTGAATGATGCCGGTGTGGATTTCAATGATATCACGGATGTAGTACTGACTCATTTGCACTTTGACCACTGTGGCGGAAGTGTAAAGTGGAACCAAATGAAAGATGGATATGAATTGACTTTTCCTAATGCAAACTACTGGGTACATCCTGCTCATTGGGAACATGCAATCAATCCAAATCCTAGAGAAAAAGCATCTTTTTTAACTGAAAACATGCTGCCTATTCAAGAAATGGGACACTTAAAATTTATAGGAGAAGATTTGAAAATTTCTGAGAATATCTCTGGAATTTTAGCTCAAGGGCACACTGAATCCATGTTTTGTCCTAAAATAAATATTGGTGACAAGACCCTTGTGTTTATGGCAGACATGATCCCTAGCGTAGGTCATATACGACCAAACTATGTTATGGGCTACGACATTAGACCACTTGACACCATGAAGGAGAGAGCCTCATTCTTGACTGAAGCTGTCGCGAATGACTACACGCTCTTTTTCGAACACGACCTGGATATCGCTTGTGGTAAAGTTATACATACCGATCGAGGGTATAAATTAGGAGATTCAGGAAGCCTAGAAGACTTCTTTAGCAAGTAAATTTACCTTACTGCAATTACACTTATTTCTACATTTACCTCTTTGGGTAAAGTTTTCACCGCTACAGCTTCTCTAGCAGGTGGATTTATTTTAAAATAACGTGCATATACTTCATTGATGGTGCTATAGTGATCCATAGAGCTCATGAAGATGCCGCATTTCACTACACTGTCAAAACTCATATCAGCAGCTTTCAGTACCGCTGAGATATTTTTCATCACTTGTTCGGTTTCCTTTTCGATACTTTCCATTACTAGATCTCCTGATTGAGGATCTATAGCTATCTGTCCACTGCAGTATAATGTGTCACCAGATAAAACTGCCTGACTATATGGGCCTATAGCCGAAGGTGCTTCTGAGGTACTGATTATTTTTTTACTCATTTCTTTATTCTTTGTACAAGTTTATACCTTTGCTCGCGATGAATATAGCAGCAAAAGGGCAACCAAATCAAATAGAAGAGTTGAGAGCATTAATCTCTTCTCAACCTATTGTGCCATTCAAAAGTACAGAAATTGAAAACTATGATGTAATATTTGATTTAGATTTTGACGATTCACCGGAGCAAATAGCTCAATATATAGATCTCACGAATACTACCGTAGTAGTAGGTGCGGTCAAAGTACAATTAGAAGAATTGTATGCTGAGATAGGAAGAAGACCGACTTGCACGATCATAGGTATGAACACTCTACCTACTTTTATTCATAGAAGCTTATTGGAATGTTGTGCTACCAATGAGGAAGACCGGGCTATTGCTGAAGATGTTTTCAAAAAACTGGGTCTAGAATCTAGATTCGTACAAAGTAGAGTAGGACTGGTTACACCAAGAATCGTTTGCATGATAATCAATGAGGCATACTTCACTGTACAAGAAGGAACTGCGTCTAGAGAAGATATAGATTTAGGAATGAAGCTAGGTACAGCTTATCCTAAAGGGCCATTTGCTTGGAGCCAAGAAATAGGGTTGGATCATGTATACGAAACCTTAGAAGCCCTATATCAAGACACTCGTGACGAAAGATATAAAATCTGCCCCTTACTCAAAACAGAATATTTGAGAGGATTTATTTCTGAATAAGATTCTTAAAGACCAATAATTTTAAACTCAACTCGCCTGTTGGCATGCTGTCCTTCTAGAGTACTATTATCACTAATAGGCACGTCAGGACCAAATCCCTTGGTCACTATCCTATTTGACTCTATACCATTGAGAGTTAGAAAAGCTTTCACAGCATCAGCTCTGTCCATACTCAACCCTACATTATGTTGATATCCTCCTAAACTGCTTGTATGACCAGATATCTCCACACTCACTGTAACATGGGATTTGAGATACACTAACACTTCATACAATGTTTTGAATGATTCAGGAAGCAATTCCGATTTGTCGTTTTCAAAATTAACATTGTCTAAAACCAGTGTCTCTCCCACCACCATTGAATCAAATGAAGAAATCTGAGGCACATCAACTGATGAGTCTTTCTGTACTTCCCTTTGATCCGTAAAATTGCAATCACAATCTTCTTCAGAACCAATAGGAACTATACTCACATCATCCATATAATAATAGCTTTCTTGTTTCACTCCAGGCAGCCCTTTCAGTGTTAAATCCTTGTGATTTTGAAAGCTTCCAAGCACCAACCACTTCTCTCCACCTTTGGCTTTGTAGGTACATTGTACTTTCATCCACCTTGTTTTGAATAGAAGCACCTGAGACTCTAGACTCTTACTCGCCTTAATCGTAAGAAGCTCATCCGTATTTATATCTTGAGGCTTATCAGTAAGAAGGAAGCCAAAGGCATTTGTAGCAAACCTACTCGAAGGAGAAAGTTTAAGATAAGCTGAAAAACAGTACAACGAATCCTTCTCCAACGGAGCTTTTAGCCGGTTCTGTATGTACTCGATATGTTTTGACATACTGAACACTCTATATCCAACAAAGCCACCACCTGAGCGTGCATGTTCTCCTGAAAGGAAAAAGTCAGGGGACTTTGAGGCCATTATCCAACCGGGGACTTGATCCGTGAATGATGTTATAGAGTAAAATGCTTTCGGGTGAATTTCAAATTCTGGATTTGACACATAGTTGTATCTATCTTTGGTATCATAGCGTGCCTCTTCCAATAATCCAGGGTCTCCAAGACTATCTTCAAAAGCCATGTATACAGTGTCTTTCATTAGACCATGAGGATCCTCAAAACTTCCTTTCCAAGTCATCATGAAGTCTTTGTGTCCTTTACTTTTTGGAAAATATGTAGCTATAGTATAGCTATCAAAATCCCTATAAACATGATATATAGTACCCCTATCTATCAAAATACCGTTGGACCTTCCTAGCCTATTTAACAATCTTCCTTTTCGATAAGTGTCTACCAAAATAGGTTCTCCAGTACTTGGATCATAAAATACCTGATCTCCATCTTTGAGACTTTTTTTATGTTTTCTATCGACAATAAAATTGGATTCCCTTAGAATACTCCCAGACGAATCGTAGTCAATCCATTTCCCCTTTTTAACAAACTTGGTTCTTTTAGATTTGGTAACGCCAGATTTGTATTTCAACGATTCATACTCTCCTACAGAGTTCGCAGTCAATTCTTTATACCGAATTGTATCTTGAGAATACACCTCAATAGTGTATAAACAAAGTAATACGAGTAGGAAGCAATTGGCCTTCATTTGAATAATAAGTAAACGAAAATTATGCCAATATATTGGCGACCTCTCCATTGGAGAATAAACCAGAAGAAGATTTCCTAGAACTGCTGTCCTATGAAGAAGTGGAATTGGCCTTTTTGGTCGAAAGATCCTGGATCCATAGCCCAAGCGTAATCTACTCCTAAAAGACCAAACATAGGCAAGAATAACCTTACACCTACACCGGCTGCTCTACGTACTTTGAAAGGATTAAAATCTTCAAAACTTTGATAAGCATTTCCTGCTTCTAAAAACGTCTGAGCATAGATTGTAGAAGACTGACCTACTGTAAGAGGATATCTCAGTTCAAGGCTATATTTTGTATAAATAGGAAGTGCATTTTGTCCACTTACTGGGTCACTAATACGACCTTCATCATAACCACGCTGTGATATCACATCTGTTCCGTACAATACAAAGTTTGATAAACCACTACCACCTACTCTAAACAACTCGAATGGCGAATAACCTACTTCTTTGTTCCAAGGCGTTACCGCTCCAAACTTATATGATGGAGTTACCACGAATTGACGTTTTGCATTGTTCGGGAATCCAAGGAACCATTGTCCTGAGAATTTTGTTTTCACAAGCTCAACCCACTTGAATCTTTCTTGAGGAGTCAGATTTGAGTAATCCTTGTTTTTATTAATCAATGAGTATGGTGGAGTGAACTGTACACTAGCACTAAAACTACTACCTTCCGTTGGATAAATAGGATGATTTGTACTATTCCTTCCTAAGGTAGACATGAAGCTAAGGTTGTTTGCATTTCCATTGGTAAAACCAAGCTCTGCTGCACCAAAATTGCTCCAATCATGTAATCCATATCTCTGTAATGTAACTGCAGAACTAAATGAGAAATAATCATCTGGAAACTTCAACTGCTTACCAAAAGAAACACTTCCT